>JACCTQ010000065.1 GCA_013812265.1 Actinomycetota bacterium | reverse complement strand
CAGGTTGACCGCGAGGAGCGCGATAATGAGCTCCGGCGCGTTTCCGAAAGTCGCGTTCAGGAAGCCGCCGATGCCGGGGCCCGTGTGATGCGCCGCGTGCTCGGTCGCCTCGCCGATCAGCCACGCGAGCGGCACCAGCGCGATCGCCGCGAGCACGAAGTCGGCCGTCTCGCCGATGTGGAAGAGAAAATGAAGCGCGATCGTCAGCGGGGCAAGCGCAAGCGAGCCGAAGAGGAGCTTGCGCGCCACCCCCGTACTTAATCACGGGAGAACCCATGGTTCCCCCGTGTGCCCGCTCCTTCGCCGCTCGCCGAGACTCGCGGGGGTGTGGCTCCCGCCCGCGGAGCCGGGCTCCGCCGGCGGATCGAGCGCCACCTAGTAGGAGAAATTCTCCGCCGGGAACCGCGATAGCCTCCGGGGCGTAGAGAAATGATGCGTATGCGGCTTGCCGTCCCCATTCTCGCTCTTGCTCTCTCGGGAGTCTTGGCGCTGGTGGCTCGTCCGGCCGCACCGGTGACCGACTCGGCGCGCGAGCCGGGTCCGCTGCGTGGAGTGCCCCTGCGGGGAAAGACCGGTCTTCGTCTCCTCGTCGCGGCCAAGCGTCCCTTCGTGCTCGCTCGACACGGAACGCGTCACGGTCGTTCGCAGCGTTCGGCCCGTCGACCCGGGGACTCTCTCGGTCGAGGGCGTCGGCGGGCGTGCTGCGGTGGTGGTCGTGGGGTCGCCCTCGAGGGCGGACATCTATGCCGTGAGGAGCGGTGGCCGCGTCACCCGGCTTGGAGTCGGGGCAGGCGTCGCGCCTGACCCGAACAACCGGGCCGTCTGGATCAAGAGTTTCGTCGACCGACGCCGCTGCGAGCTTCGCCAGGTAGGCCTGGACGGCCGGCTCATGCGCGCCCGGCGGCCGTTCGCGTGCGCTTCGACACTCGCTCCCGGTGGGTCGCTGGGCTTGGTCGTGAACCGAACTCGTGTGCTGGATCCGGTCACAGGGCGGACGGTTCTCAGGACGCGGTGGGGCGTCATCGCGGCGGCGGGAAGGAAACTCGTGCTAGCCGGTCCGGGTAAGCAGTTCACGTTGACCGACGGAGTCACCCGCTCGGAGCGCCGCTTGCGCTGGCCGAGCGTCCTCACCGGCATCGGTGGGGCCGCGGTGGACCCGCGGGGTCGCTTTGTTGCGCTCGGATTCGCAGATCCTGCGTGGCAAGGCGGAGAGAAGCAGGCACTCGACGTGTGGCTCCTCGACATGCAGACGGGTTCGCTCGCGCAGCTGCCCGGCATGCCTGCGTTCGTGTCTCTCAAAGCCACGAGCATGGCCTGGACCGATGATGGGAGGCTCGTGCTGCTTGCCGAGGCCGGCGGCAGGGAGGTGGTCGCGGTCTGGCGGCCGGGCCAGACACAGCTTGCGCTGAAGGCACTGCGTCTGCCGAAGCGCGATAGCGGCAGCGACACATTCGCGCCACTCGGATGACGTAGCCCGGCTCTTCAACGGGACGCGAGTACGCTCCCGTGGTGCTGCGCGCGGTTCTCTTCGCTTGGGGTGACACGCGCTACTCGAGTCGCTGCGCGACCGGGGGCCTGAAGCTCGGGCTCGTCTAGAACGCGTTCGACCCGGGCTGGCTCCTGCACCGAGATCTCGAGTCATCCAGCCTGGCCGAGCGGCTGGACTTCACGACGCCGGTCGGCCGAGCCGGGACTAGCTGGCCCGGGGAAGCTGAGCGAACACGCGGAAGCTGGGGCGGCTGCGCGGCAGCTCGAAGAACTCGGGGTTGACGCACCCGAGATCGTCGCTCCGCTGCTCGTAGCACGCCTCGACCTCGACGCTACACATCGGCAGCGGCTTCCTCGTGGCCTTCACGGCCCCGAACCCGGCGCGGTGCTCCTCCGCCTCACGGAGCAGCTCGAGGTTGATCTCGACGCCGTAGACCTTCTGCATGCAGCCGACATACGTATGACCCTGCTCCTCGAACGCATACAGGAACGGGCACGCGCGCTCCACGCAGGCGGCCGGGTAGACGACTTTGTCGCAATGCACCCCGCAACGCCGGCACTCGACCTCGTCCTGCGGGTGGAGCGGAAGCTCACTTGCCGCCGGGAGCGACCGTGGTTGCATGAGCCAATTTTGGTCGAGGTTCC
>JACCTQ010000059.1 GCA_013812265.1 Actinomycetota bacterium | reverse complement strand
TTAAAGCGGTACGCGAGCTGGGTTCAGAACGTCGTGAGACAGTTCGGTCCCTATCCACCATGGGCGCTGGAAGCTTGAGAGGAGTCGTCTCTAGTACGAGAGGACCGAGACGAACAGACCGCTGGTGTATCAGTCGTCGTGCCAACGGCGCTGCTGATTAGCTACGTCTGGATGGGATAACCGCTGAAAGCATCTAAGCGGGAAGCCCACCTCGAGATGAGGCTTCCCATCCTCTAGAAGGAGTAAGGGCCGTGGTAGACCACCACGTTGATAGGCGGGACGTGCAAGCACAGCAATGTGTTCAGCGGACCCGTACTAATTGCCCGAGGTCTTGATTTTGAACACGAGTTGAGTCGCTATGGAGTTTTGAGGGTGCGCAGAAGCGCCTGAGAAGCGATGTGCGCCCAAGCCCGACTGATGTCTGGGCACGGGATTTGAAATTTCGGCGGTCATAGCGGCGGGGGTACACCTCTTCCCATTCCGAACAGAGAAGTTAAGCCCGTCAGCGCCGATGGTACTCGGAGGGCAACCTCCCGGGAGAGTAGGTAGCCGCCGAATTACTCTAGGGCCCGGGGTCTCGAGACCTCGGGCCTTTTGTGTTCCGACCTCGTACAATCGGCTCGTGCAGTTCCGAGGGGATGGTCTCGTCTTACGGGCGTTTACTCCGGCCGATGCGCCAAACATCGCAGCTGCCTGCCGGGACGCCGACATAGCACGCTTCATACCGCTGATCCCGAGCCCGTACACAGAAGAGGATGCTCGCCAGTACGTCGACATGGTGAGCTCGTGGGATGCGGGTGAGCGCCGTGCCTTCGCGATCGCCGACGATGAGTCGGGCGAGCTGCTCGGATCCATCGACGTCCGTCTGGGCGAGATCGGCTCGATCGGCTACTGGGTCGCACCCGCAGCGCGGGGACAGGGTGTGGCCACACGCGCGCTCCGGCTCGTCTCGCGCTGGGCGGTTCGAGAGCAGGGCGTCGAGCGCCTGGAGCTGACGACGCACCCCGAGAACATCGCATCGCAGCGAGTCGCCGAGAAGGCGGGTTTCCAGCGGGAGGGCGTCCTGCGCGCGCACACGCGCTTCAGCGACGGCCGGCGCGACTCCGTGATGTTCTCGCTGCTACCCGGCGACCTGTCGTAGGGCGGTCAGGCGGCGCGCAGGTTCGCGCGCCAGTCCGGGTCGAGCTCGCGCAGCCGGACTACCCGGTCGAGGAGCCTGGGATGCGTGTTGAAGAGGCTCCCCAGGCCCTCCTCGGCGAAGGGATTGATGGGGTAGAGCGGCTCCGTCGCGGCACTTGCCTGGAACTCGATCAGCTCGTTCGCCTGCTCGAGGCGGATGAGCGCATCGGCGAGCCCATGCGGTGTCTCGCAGATCGAGGCTGCGGCCAGGTCGGCAGCGAACTCACGCTGCGGGGAAAGCAGGAGGTGCACGAAGGCAGCGGCGATCGGACCCAGGACGAAGAGGAGCCCACGCTGGAGCCATCCACCGACCCGGGTCAGCTCGATCAGCGTCGCAGCGAGCACTACCGCCGCCGTTTGCAGGAGGACGTCGCGATGCCTGATGTGCGCGAGCTCGTGAGCGATCAGGCCCTCGAGCTCGGCGGGGACGCCTATCCCCAGCAGGCCGGCACTGACCGCGAGCCCGGAGCCGTGTGGCCCGCGGCCGGCCACGAGCGCACGGGGATGTCCGTCCGGAAGCAGATAGAGCTTCGGTTTGGGTACTCCCGCGCGAGCCGCCAGACGCTCGACCGTGGAATGGAGAGCCGGGGACTCGCCGAGCGGCAGCTCCCGCGCTCCGACCATCCCGAGCGCGATTCGATCAGCGAACCAATACACGGCGCTCGCCGTCAGGAGTGCGCTGAACACCAGGATGGAGAGCAGGTGGAGTCCACCGACTGCCCATCCGAGGGCTCCGAGTAGCGCTGACACACCGGCCAGGAGCAGCCATGCCTTCAAAATGTTGCGCGCGATGAGGAACTTGCTCCCTGGGCGATTGAGAATCGATCGCCTAGGAGTCGTCGCGCTCGTCCTCGGAGAGGCCGCGAGGCGGCCAGTCGGGCTCTGGTGCATCGCACCGGCTCGAGCAGTGGAGCGACGCGATGTTCTGCACCGGAACCAGGATGTGCCCGTTGAGCTCCAGGTGGGGGACCTCATCGACCACGCAGTAGGCCGTGAACACCCCCTCCTGATAATCCCCGCCGAACAGCGCGACCTCGACCTGCTCGCCCTTGTACTTGCTCGTGTAGTCGTCCATTGCGCGGAGACTAGCGCCTAGCTCGGCGCCTCGGTGGTCTCACGCCGGCTTCCGGTGACGGCGGGAGGTCTACCTGAGGGACCCGAAGAACGGCGTCCCGGATCTCCACGATGTTGACGGCGCAGTTATCGACCACCACCCGGGCAGAGGCGTCGCCGCCCCCGTTCACGTGTGCGCGGGAGAGGACGGCCCGAATCGGTCCGCCGTGCGTCACGACCAGCACCCGAGCGTCGGGGTGGCGCTCCGAGATCTCGAGGATGGCGGCCACGACACGATCTGCTACCTCCTCGGTCGACTCGCCGTCGCCCCAGGGCCCGGACCGTGCGGCGGGGTACCGACTGAGCACCTCCGCGTCGGTGAGCCCTTCCCACGAGCCGAAGTTCTTCTCCCGCAAGGCCGGAAGCGTGCTCACATCGAGGCCACGATGCCGCGCCACGATGGC
>JACCTQ010000045.1 GCA_013812265.1 Actinomycetota bacterium | reverse complement strand
CCTTCCGGACCGGGCTCCCTGAGGCCTACGAGCGTCTGATTCTCGACTGCCTGCTCGGCGACGCGACGCTGTTCACGAGGGGGGACGAAGTGGACGAGCAGTGGCAGCTCGTGGACGCCATCGTGGCCGCCTGGCGCCGCGATCGGCCGACCTTTCCGAACTACGAGGCCGGCAGCTGGGGCCCGGCCCCGGCGGATGAGCTCATGCACCGCGACAGGCGCTCGTGGCGCCGTAACTGAGGATTGCTCCGCAATCCTCAGGCCGAGGAGTGGACCGGCGAGAACGTCTCGATCGCTGCGATCGAGCGCCAGCTAGCGAGCCTGCGTCAGAGCACGTCCGAGGAGACCGAGGGGCCCGATCTTCGCACGAGCGTGATGACCCACATGGCCTGGGCTCCGGAGGATTGGCTCGAGCAGGCGACCGAGACGCTGAGCGGGTTGGCCGAGCGGCACCCGTCGCGGACGCTGATCCTCGTCCCCGATCCGGACGGGGACGACCGTCTGGACGCCGAGCTCTCCGTGCGCTGCTTTCCCGTTTCGGGTCAGCACCAGAACGTCTGCTCGGAGGTGATCCAGCTTCGCCTGGGCGGGCAGCGTGCCAGGGCGCCGGCAAGCATCGTCCAGCCGCTTCTGATCGCGGATCTGCCCGTCTTCCTCCGCTGGCGTGGCGAGCCGCCGTTCGGAGCCCCGCAGTTCGAGCAGCTCTGCGACGTTGCCGATCGTCTCGTGGTCGACTCTTCCGAGTGGGAGAGTCTTCCGGACGCATACGGCCGGCTGGCCGAAAGGTTCGATCACGTCGCCGTCTCCGACATCGCCTGGTCGCGAACGCTGGAGTGGCGCCGCTCGATTGCCAAGCTCTGGCCTGGGATCGCCCAGGTGCGAGCGGTGAGCGTCCAGGGGCCGCAGGCGGATGCGCTGCTTCTCGCCGGCTGGCTGCGCTCTCGCCTCGGTCGCGCCGTGGAGCTTCGCCACGACGCGCGTGAGAAGATTGCGCGGATCGAGCTCGACGGCGAGCCGGTCGCGGCCGCCGGAGAACAGCCTCGCACGCCCAGCGATCTCCTGTCCGACGAGCTGGACATCTTCGAGCGTGACCCGCGCTACGAGGAAGCCGCCCGGGCCGCCGGGTGACCCGGAGTTGAGCCGTCCCACTCGATCTGCGAGGCTCCAACCTCTCACGTACGAAGGAGACGCATGAACGCTCACCGACGCCGGCCTCTCGAATCCCATCGGCTCGCTGCAACGCTCGTCGCCGTTCTGATTGCCGGGATGTTGCTGCCGGCACCTGCCCTGGCCCAGGTGATACGGAGCGCCGCCGGAGCCGCGCCCGCGGATATCCAGGCGACCGTGGATCAGTTCCGGACCGATCTCGGAACCCTGAATACGAACACGGCCGGCTCCTTCGGTAGCGGCCGTCGCGAGATCAACTGGGACGGGGTGCCCGACAGCCTCTCGGCGCCGAACAACCTGCCGGCCGACTTCTTCAACGTGAACTCGCCCCGGGGAGTCGTGTTCTCGACGCCCGGGACGGGCTTCCAGGTGAGCGCGAACGCGGCGAATCCGACCTCGACGCCGATCGAGTTCGGCAACATCGACCCGAGCTACACAGCCATCTTCGAGGCGTTCTCGCCCCAGCGGCTCTTCACCCCGCTCGGCAGCAACATTCTGGACGCCACGTTCTTCGTCGCCGGATCCAGCACGGCGGCGACGGTGAAGGGATTCGGCGCCGTCTTCACCGACGTCGACCTTGCCAACACCACCACCATCCAGTTGTTCGATGCTTCCAACAACAGCCTGGGCACGTTCGTCGCCCCCGCCGTGGCGGGGGCGGAGACGCTTTCTTCTTGGGTGCATCGTTTGCAACCAACGTCGTTCGGCGAGTGCGTATCACCAACGGCAATGGGTCGCTCGCAGCCGGCCTGATGGACGGCGCAAGCGATCTCGTGGTCATGGACGACTTCATCTACGGCGAGCCGGTTATTGTCTCGACGGCCGCATCCCTGCGGGCACTCTCCGTTGTCCGAACGGGCCGTGGCGTCCTGGTGCGGTGGCGGACGGCATCGGAGAGCGACACCCTCGGCTACAACGTCTTCCGCGAGCTGAACGGCCGTCGTGTCAAGCTGAACAGGTCCCTTATCAGCAGCAAGGGCGCTCTCGGCCCTGCCTCCTACAGCTTCCGTGCGCGGGCGCGCCCGGGCGAGCGCTCCTCCCGGCACTGGCTACAGGTCGTGAGGCTGGACGGTTCGCGGAGCTGGCTGGGGTCGGCGAGGGTACGTCACTCGAAGTACGTGTCCTCGCGGCGGTAGGGCGGGGCGCAACAGCAGAAAAACCGAAGCTCGCCCGCTGCGCCGGCGCGGACCTGATGCCGGGCGCCGGGCGGTATCAGCACGGCGTCGCCCGGCAGCACGGAGGCTCGCTCTCCGTCGATTTCCATCTCGCCGGAGCCGGCGAGGACGAAGTAGATCTCCTACCGCGCCGCGAGCGCCTGCTCGAGCAGGTGGCCAACGGCGAGCACGAGGCCGTCGGCACCATGTCGCCCCGCGATCTGGACCGACGCCGGAAGGCCGTATTCGGCCGCTCCGCACGGCAGCGCCAGCGCCGGCCAGCCGAGAGCGTTCCACGGCAGGGTGAATCGCGTCATTGCGTTCCGCACGTCCAGGTCGTTCGCGGGCGAAGGCGGGGCCACGAACCCGAGCGTCGGTGTGAGGAGGAGATCGACTCCCTGGAGCCGCTCGAGAACCTCTGCCCGGAACGACGCCCGCGCCTGTTCGCCGGCTTCTACCTCCTCGTCGGTGACCTCGAGGCAGCGCTCGATCTTCGAGCGGACGTCCGGGCCGTAGCGGTCGGCGTGCTCGGCGAACAGCTCGCGGTGAACGCCGGCGACCTCCCGCATGAACACCGCTCCGACACCGGGGATGGGTATATCGACGGTCCGGAGCCGGCGGAACGATCGGGAGACGTCCCGGATGCGTCTCGCCACCAGGGGCTCAGCGGCCTCGAGCCATGCGACTGCGACCGTCACGTCGTCGAGCGCGGTCACCTGCTCCAGCTCCAACCCGGGGGCGAGGGCCTCCATCATCGCCGAGCATCCGGCCACCGCTCGCGCCATCGGCCCTACGTGGTCGAAGGTCGGGGCGAGCGGGAAGCATCCCTCCGCGGGCACAAGGCCGTAGCTCGGCTTGAAACCGACGATGCCGCAGCAGGCGGCCGGGATCCGAATCGAGCCTCCCGAGTCCGATCCGAGTGCTGCCTCGGCGAGCCCCGCCGCCACCGCGGCGGCCGATCCGCCGCTCGAGCCGCCTGCGATGCGCCCGGGGAACGCCGGATTCGGGACCGTGCCGAAGTGCGGGTTCTCGGAGGTCACGCCGTAGGCGAACTCGTGCAGATTGGTCTTCCCGACGTTGGCGTACCCAGCCGCTTCCAGCCGCCGGACCGCTTCGGCGGTCGTCGTCGGAACGTGGTCGGCGAAGATCACCGAGCCATAGGTCGTGACAAGGCCGGCCGTATCGAAGA
>JACCTQ010000029.1 GCA_013812265.1 Actinomycetota bacterium | reverse complement strand
GAGCCGCAGGTAGACAGTGCCCGGAACGCGCCGGAGCACGAACAGGAGAAGTGCGTCGCCGGCGAGGCCGGCGCCCGTCCAGACTCCAAGTGCGAGTCCGGCCTGGAGAGCATCGAAGCCTGCGACGCCGAAAGCGCGTCCACCAGGCTCCGGAGAACCGGCCGCCCTTCGGCCGAGCTGCGAATCGGAGCCCGGCGCGCGGCTAGCGTGAGCGCCAACGCCGCGAGAGCCAGTGCGCCGGAGACCTCCCGCCAGCCCCCACCGAGGACGATGGCTCCTGCAAGTAGCAGCGGGCCTGCCACGATGCCGACAGATCCGGCCAGCGTCCACCACGCCATGTTCCGCTCACGCGCATGGGGCTCGAGATCCACGAGAGAGGCCTGAGCGAGGCTGACGAATGCGCTCGTGGCCGGGTTGCCGAGCGCAAGAGCCACGAGAAGCAGCCAGAAGCCGGTCGATATCGCCGTGAGGAAGGCGGAGAGAGCGAACATCACCCCGCCGACCAGGAGGAGGGCACGGCGCCGGCCGGTATCCCCGAGTACGCCCACGAAAGGCTCGAGCGCGCTTCCGAGGTAGCCGGGCACGGCCAGGACGAGGCCGATTTCCGCGTAGGTCAGGTGCAGGTCCCGCTGGATCAGCGGCCAAGCGGCCGCGCGGGTGCCCCCTACGAGCTCGTCAAGGAGCTCGATCGCAAGCAGCAGCGTGACGAAGCCGGGGAATCTGCCCCGGCGCCGAGCACGGAGTTACCAGGGAGGGTGCGTCAGGCCCATCGGCGGCAGTTTAATGCTCCTCGTCCAAGCTCTCCACGGCCTGCCGAAGCTCCGCCGGGGCGCGCAGCCAGTAGCTCTCTCGCAACCATTCGAGCGCCGCCTCGAGTGACTCCTCGTCCGTGACCTCGGCGGTAATCCAGCCGTAGCGTCCGACGTAGCGTGCCTTCGTCACGTACGGGAGGGACTCCGCGATCTCCCGCTCCTCGGGGGTGAGCTTCAGGGTGACCAGCACATGCCGGTCCTGGACCGACATGGAAGCGAACATCCGGTTGTCGGCGACCTTGAACACGGGATGGCCCCAGGGCTCGTCCTCGTAGGTCTCCGGGAGAGACAGAGCGAGCGCGCGAATTCGATCGGCGATTTCGGTTGGCCTCACCCCGACATTCTGGCGTCTATGGTTCGAAGCTAGGCAAACAGACAGCGAAGGAGGCAAGGATGGCAAAGAGCGTGCAGGAGGCGATGACGTCGAACCCCAGCAGCATCGAGGCGAGCCAGACCGTCGCCGACGCGGCCCGGATGATGCGCGACGAAGACGTCGGCATGACCCCGGTCGTCGAAGGCGGGCGTCTCGTGGGCGCGGTCACCGACCGCGACATCGCGATCCGGGTGGTGGCGGAGGGCCGCGATCCCAAGTCCACGAGCGTCAGGGAGATCGCCTCCACCGACCTCGTAACACTCGATCCTCAGCAGGATCTCGACGAGGCCGTCCGGCTCATGTCGCAGCACCAGGTGCGGCGGCTCCCCGTCGTCGAGGAAGACGGTCGTCTCGTCGGAGTGGTCGCCCAGGCGGACGTCGCGCGCGAGGGCGACGACAACGAGACCGGGGAGATGGTGCAGGACATCTCCCAGTAGGGCTTTCGCAAGGGCCGTGCCACCGCGCGGCCCTTGCATACTCCTCGACGTGCCACAAGATCGCCGACCCGCGAAGTTGCTCTCGCCTCCCGCGCTCCTGTGCCCACTCCACGCCGCTGCACTGGGTGCACTCGCCGTGGAAATGGCCCGTCTGCAAGTACAAGGATGGCTGCTGCGGCTGAGCCTCAGGCGCTGGACGGGTCGAGCAGCGCCTCTATCCGGCAGACCGGCTGGAAACCGAGCCTCTCGAGGATCGGTCGGGACATCGCACCGGCCTGCACCACCAGTCCGGGTGTTCCTCGGCGGACGGCCTCGTCCCACCGCGTCCGCACCAGCGCGCGGTAGGCGCCCCGTCCGCGCGCCTCAGGCAGTGTCGAGCCCCCGATCAGCAGCGCCCCCGCATCGCCGAACACCGCCGTTGCGGTGGCAGCGGGCTGCCCGTCGACCCACGCCAGGAACCGTTTGACTCGACTCTCGGGCGCCTTCTCGATCTCCCATCGCTCCCTGGCGATCCTCCGCCACTCGGCGCGCTCACTTTCCGGCACGGCGAAGGCGTTCTCCGCGATGTCGCTCGCGAGCTCGTATTCCTCGAACGTCTCGACCGGCCGCGCGACGACACCGGGCACCTCCGCGGGCGCGTCGACCAGCGCCATGGCGGTGAAGCGCGGCTCGTGCGGCGGGCGCTCTGCGCGCACGAGACCGAGCTCCAGAAGTCGTTTGGCAAGATCGCGCGGCGTCGCGGAGTCGCCGACCCACCACTCGGCATCGAGGTGCCCGGACTCCGACACCAGACGCCGTATCTCCGCGACCGTCTCGACGACGTCGCCGGGAGCAAGCCTCAGCCGCTGCACCTGCGTGAACCGCGCCACCGGGCCGAGCAGAACGCAGTAGCGGTCGTTCATGATCCGCTCAAAGCGCTGTTCCCTCGGCGGCACCGGTCCGTAGGCGGCCGGATCTTCGGCGAACGCGCGAACGTTCTGGGGTATGGCGCCGCTCAGGTCGCGTAGCCGTCGGCGATCGCGAGCAGCTCGTCGATCACGGCCAAGCCTTCGTCGAGCTCCTCCCGTG
>JACCTQ010000016.1 GCA_013812265.1 Actinomycetota bacterium | reverse complement strand
TCCTTGAGCATCCCCTCGTAGGTGGGGCTGACGGTGTACTTGGGGCCGCCGAAGACCTTGGCGCCCGTGCGCTCCGCTTGCCGGAAAGCGAACTCGGCGACCGAGCGGCAGATGCGTCGCTCGATCTTCTCGGTGCGAAAGGCGACCTCGTCGTCTCCCTCGCCCTCGCGCCATTCCTTCGCCCCGTAGGCGTCGCCGACGGCCATGCGGACGACTGAGATGGGCGCGTGCACGCCGCCGAGTGGAACGACGCCGGGTATGCGGCGGCCGGTCCTGACGATCACCCTGCCTCCGATCGCCTCGCGCAGGATCCGGTTCGGCGAGCCGACGTCGTCCCGGCCCTCTGGAGTGATGGTCGCGGCCTTGAGCCCGAGCCCGGCCTGCCTGATCGCGGCTGCAGCCTCCTCGACGACGCCGTTCCGCGTCTCGCGGCGCGAGGCGAGTGAGAGATCGAAGCGGGGGAGCTCGAGCTCGATTCCGACGACGTCCGGCTGCACGACGCGCAGCGTCTCCTCGAGCAGCTCCTGTCCCGTCTCGTCGCCCTCGAGGACGACGATCGTGCCGGTTTCCATGGCGGGCGATTGTACTGCGAGGATTAAGTGTCCCTCCGTCCGGCTAGACAGCCCGTATGGCACGTCGCGGAGGATGGAGGCGGGTTGGGTCGCGCCGCCGATTCCAATACCTCGACGGGCACGGGAACCCCATCACCGACCCGGTGAAACTCGCGCGCATCCAGTCGCTCGTCATTCCTCCGGCCTGGAAGGACGTGTGGATCTCGCCGCGGGCGGCGGCCAAGCTCCAGGCCACGGGGGTCGACGCGGCCGGGCGGCGCCAGTACCTCTACCATCCGGATTTCCGGGCGCAGCAGGAGCAAGCCAAGTTCGACAAGCTGATCCGCTTCGCCGAGCACCTGCCCGACCTCCGGCAGCGGATGTCCGAGCACATGTCCCATGACGAGCTCGACCGCGAGCGGATCAGCGCGCTCGCGGTCCGGCTGATCAACCATGGGTGGTTCCGTGTCGGCTCCGAGCGGTACGCCCAGACCTCGAAGACCTTCGGCATCACGACGTTGACGAAGCGCCACATCGAGGTGCGCGGGAGCCGCATCAAGCTCGGTTTCCGCGCCAAGCACGGCGTCATGGTGCGGACGGCGATCGTCGATCCGGAGCTAGCGGCTGCAATCCGCCGGCTGCTGGCGGTGAAGGGCGGCAGACGGCTCTTCAGGTACGAGTGGGAGGGCGAGCTGTACAGCCTCACGGGTAAGCGCCTGAACGACTACGTCCGCGAGCATCTCGGCGACGAGTTCACGGCGAAGGACTTCCGCACCTGGGGAGGGACTCTGGCCGCGGCGGTTGCCTTCGCCGAGCTGGGTGTCCCGGAAACCGAGGCCGAGGCCAAACGTGCGGTCGCAGCCGTCATGCGGAGAGTGGGCGAGAAACTGGGCAACACGCCGGCCGTCGCACGCGCCTCGTACGTCAGCCCGGCGGTGGTCGAGCAATACCTGGACAGGCGCACCATCGAGGACTTCCGGCCGCGCCACCTCCGCGTCGTCCGGGCACGCGAGACCGGCCTGAACGACGAGGAGCAGGCGCTCCTGACGTTGCTCAGGTCGTGGCGAATACGGCGCTCGCAGATGGCGGCGTAGTAGATGCTTGATCGGAAATTCCCACGGGCCGGGTGGCGGCCTCGACACGGCGCCGGTACCTCGCCCTCGCCCTTGACAGGGCATCCTGCCTTGCCCGCGGACGAGGGCGGCGTCCGGCTTGGTCGATGCCGTCCCCGACGGTGTGCCAATTTCCGATCAACCATCAGGCCCCTAGCGCGCCCGGGGACGTCCAGCGCGGTCACTAGGATGGGTGGGTGCCGCTGACGTTGCTCGTTGGCCCCGCCAACGCGGGGAAGGTGGCGCTGCTCCTCGAGCGGTATCTCGCGCTCATCCAGCGCGACCCGGTGCTGATTGTTCCCAACCGGTCGGACGTCGAGGCTGTCGAACGTGAGCTGCTGCGACAAAGCCCGGCGCTCTTCGGCGGTACGATCGGGACGTTCGACGACCTCTTCGAGCGGCTCGCGCGCGGGAACGGTGGGCACCGGGAGGTCCTGACCGAGGCGCAGCGGAGACTCGTGCTGCGACGTGTCGTCGATTCGACGTCGTTGCAAGGACTCGGCGCATCTGCCCGCTTCCCCGGTTTCGCCGAGGCGCTCGGAATCACGATCGCCGAGCTCGAATCCGGTTTCGTGGAGGCACAGGAGCTCGAAGGCGAGCTGCAGGATCTGTACCTCGGCTACCGCCGGGAGCTCGACCGCCTCGGCTTGTGGGATCGGGAACTGGAGCGGCGATACGCCGCTGATCGAGTGGCAGGCGAGCTCGCCGCATGGGACGGAAGGCCCGTGCTGGCCTACGGCTTCGAGGATCTGACCGGAGCACAATGGGCGCTGCTCGAGTCGCTAGCCGGCCGGAGCGAGGTCACCGTGTCGCTTCCCTACGAGCCGGGACGCGCCGCCTTCGCCTCGCTCGAGCGCACGGCGGGCGATCTGGCTGCGCTCGCGTCCGGGCGCATCGAGGAGCTTCCTCCTGCCTACGGTGAGTTCGCAGAGCCGGCGCTGGCCCACCTGGAGCGCACGCTCTTCGGCGCTTCCCGAGCCTCACCACCGCCAATCGACGGGGCGATCCGGTTCCTCGAAGGCGCCGGCATGCGGGGTGTGCTGGAGCTCGTCGCTCGTGACATCCTCGAGCTCCTCCGGGAGGGTGTGCCGGCCGAGGAGATCGGTGTGGTTTGTCCGTCGCTCGAGCGGTTCGGCTCACCGATCGAGACGGCGTTCACGACGCTCTCGGTCCCCTTCGCGCTCGAGGGGCGTCTCGGCCTGGCTCGCACACCTCTCGGTTTCGCTCTTCTGTCCCTGCTTCGCTTCGCGTGGCTGGACGGCGAGCGGCGTGATCTTTACGCCTTCCTCCGCTCGCCGTACTCGGGCCTAAGTCGAGGGCATGCGGACTATCTGGAGGGCCGTCTCCGCGGCCGCGCAGTCGCCGATGCCGCCCGCGTGGAGGAAGAGACGGTGCGGCTCCGCGGGCGGCCGATTCCCTTCCTGGACGACCTGAGGGCGACGGGACCGGCTACCGGGGCGGTTCGCGCGCTCGTCCGCTCCCTGCTCAAGGCTGCACATGGACTGGACGCGCCCCCGATCGGCGCAACACCCGAGCTCGACCTCAGGGTGTACGAAGCGGTCGGCGATGTGCTGGCCGAGCTCGAACGGTGGAAGGTGCTCGGCGGCGAGCTTCGCCGCGACGACGTCGTCGCGGCCCTCGAGCGTGCCACCGTGCGCCTCGCCCGCGCCGGAACGCCGGGCCGCGTGGCAATCGTGGATCTGCTCCGAGCCCGGACGCGGCGCTTTCAGGCCGTCTTCGTCCTCGGGCTCGAGGAAGGAACCTTTCCGCGACGGCCGCCCGTCAGCCCGTTCCTGGACGACGATGCTCGTCGTGAGCTGGAGGCGGGCTCGCCGCGAGGCCGGCTCTCCCGGAGCGATCCGCTCGCGCGCGAGCGTTACCTCTTCTACACCGCCTGCACCCGGCCCTCGCGGCGGCTGTACCTCGTCCGGGAGGCAGCATCGGACGAGGGCGCGCCACGGGAGGCAAGCCCGTTCTGGCACGAGGCGCGCGCCTGCTTCGCCCCGGCGGAGGTGGAGCGTGCGACGACAAGGCGCCGGCTCTCGGCGCTGACCTGGCCCCTCGAAGCCGCTCCCAGCGAGCGGGAACGACTTCGCGCACTTGCAGCACTGTCGGTTGACGACGCCGGCTCGGCGGCGGCCCTAGCCCGGGCGAACGGGTGGGACCGTCAGCTCGAGCGGGCCCGCACCGCTTTCGATCGCCCGACTCGCCTGGCAGGCAGTGCGGTGCTGGAAGAGCTCCGACGCCGACAGACGTTCGCCGTTACGGAGCTCGAGACCTTCGCCACGTGCTCCTCCATGTGGCTTTTCGACCGCCTGGTCGACCCGAAGACAATCGACCCTCAGGTCGACGCACGCCTTCGTGGCCAGATCATCCACACGACGCTGTACAGGTTCTTCAGCGGACTGCCGAAGCGGCTCGACTCCGACCGGGTGGAGAGCGGTCAACTCTCGGAAGCGCTCGTTTTTCTCCGCGAATGCCTCGACGACGCGCTCGCGGGCCAGGTGCGCCTGGATCTCGACGAGCTGGATCGGCGCGAGCTCGAGCATGGGGTGTGGCGCGATCTCGAGCAGTTCGTGCGCCAGGAAGCGGCGCTCGAGCTTCCCCTCGTTCCGCGCCGCTTCGAGGTGCTCTTCGGCTCCGAGCGCGCGGCTCCGGAGCTGCAGCGTGGTCTCGAGCTCGGTGGTTTCTCCGTCTCGGGGAAGATCGACCGCATCGATGTCGACCCTTTCAGCGCGCGGGGCATCGTCCAGGATTACAAGTCGGGCAAGACCGCTCACTCGGCCTCGCGGATCGAGGAAGAGGTCAAGCTGCAGATCCCGCTCTACATGCTGGTGCTGCGTGACCTGATCGGGATCGAGCCGCTGGGTGGCCTGTACCGGGCGCTCTCGGGTGAGCGCCACGCCCGCGGTCTGCTGCGCGCCGGAGCGCGTGAAGACGGCGTGCCGGGATTCTTCTCCAACGACTACCGGGACGAGGAGGAGTTCTGGGGGCAGGTCGAGCGAGCTGCGGAGCACGCGCGGACGTTCGTCGGGCGGATCCGGTCGGGCGACGTCAAGCACGATCCGCTCGGCGGCTTTCCGTGCCCGAGCTGGTGCGACAGGTGGTCGATGTGCCGGGTGAGACGGGCGTGACGCAACCCAATCCCGAGCAGCTGGCCGCGATCGAGGCGCCGGGTGTGGTGTTCCTCTCGGCGGGCGCCGGCACCGGGAAGACGACGGTGCTCGTGGAGCGCTTCGTGCGCGCGGTCTGCGACCGCGGGCTCTCATTGGACTCGGTGCTCGCGATCACGTACACCGAACGTGCCGCCGGCGAGCTGCGGGCTCGCATCCGCGAACGGCTCGGCGAGCTCGGCCGCGAAGATCTGGCACGCGAGCTGGACAGCGCATGGATCTCGACCATCCATGGCTTCTGTCTGCGGCTGCTGAAGGCACATCCGTTCGCAGCTGGTCTCGATCCCCGCTTCCGCGTGCTCGACGAGAGCCAGGGGCGGATTCTCCGAGGAGAGGCGTTCCAGGCGGCGCTGGCGGAGTTCTGCGCCGGGGACGACCCGGCCCGGCTCGGTCTCCTCACGACGTACGGGAAGGCAGGTTTGCGGAGGATGCTCACGCGCGTCTACGAGACGCTGCGCTCGGCCGGTCGCCCGCTCGAGCTCGTGCTCGGGGAGCGCGCCGGCCTCGCGGAGGCGACCGGAGCCCTCCGTGAAGCCGCAGGGTGCGTCGGGCGCGACCCGGCGGCACCGGAACGCCAGGTCGAGCGAGTCGCACGGCTGCTTGCCCTGGTCGACGAGCGGCCCGAGCCGGAGCAGCTTCTCGATCTATCCGACTTCGCCGCACGAGGCGAGCGCCTCGCCTCCTACAACGAAGCGCGGCGTGCGCTGGAGCAGGCGGCCTTGAACGAGGTTGCCGCACGAGACCGCGACCTCCTGCAGGAGCTGCTCCAGCGATTCGCAGAGCACTACCGAGCGGCGAAGGAGGCCGAGTCCGCGCTCGACTTCGAGGATCTCCAGCTGCAGGCGCGCGACCTACTGCGGACGAACGAGACGATCCGAGACCGGGAACGATGGCGTTTCCGCTCGATTCTCGTGGACGAGTTCCAGGACACCAATCGGCTCCAATGCGAACTGGTCGACCTGCTCTCGCGCCCCTGGCCGGCGATCGCTCCCGCCGGGCAGCGCCTGGCTCCGCCGCCGCCTGACGCCCCTGCGGAGCTTTTCTTCGTGGGGGACGAGTTCCAGTCCATCTACGGGTTCCGGCACGCGGACGTGGAGGTGTTCCGCGAGCGCCGGGCCCAGACGGGGGGCGTGTTGGCCCTCACCCACAACTACCGCTCCCGGCCCGAGGTGCTCGACGTCATCAACCACCTTTTCTCATCGGACTTCGGCGACCAGTTCCAGCCGCTCGAGGCGGCCGGGCGGTTCTCGGATCCTGCCTTCGGCCCCGCCGTCGAACTCCTGGTCACCGACAAGAAGAGCTACGACGGGAGCGGCGTGCACTGGCGCCGTGCGGAGGCCCGGCATATCGCGTGCCGCGTCCATGAGCTCGTCGACTCGGGGGAGGCAGAGCTCGGCGAAGTCGTCCTCCTCTTCGCCGCAGGCACCGACGCCGAGCTGTACGAGGAGGAACTGCGAGCGCGCGGCCTACCGACATTCCGCGCCACCGGCCGCGGGTACTTCGGGCAGCAGCAGGTCGTGGATTTGCTGGCGTATCTGAGACTGCTCCAGAACCGCTACGACGACGAGGCGCTGGTGACGGTGCTCGCCTCTCCGTTCGTGGGCGTCTCCAACGACGCGTTCGTGCTCCTGCGCCGTGCCGCGCCGAAGCGACCTCTTTTCACGGGCCTCGAGCGTGAGCTTCCGGAAGGCCTCTCCCCGCGCGACGAGCGCCTCTTCCAGGCTTTCCGCCAGAGGTACGACCGGCTTGTGGCGGGCGCTGCCACCGTCTCGCTGGAGCGGCTGTGCGAGCAGATCGTGACGGAGCACGACTACGACCTCGCGGTGCTGGCGCAGTGGGACGGACGACGCCGGTACGCGAACCTGCGCAAGCTCGCCCGGCTCGCACGCTCGTACGAAGAGCTGCGGGGGACCGACATCGAAGGTTTCGTGCGGTTCGTGCGCGAGCACGATTCCGCCGGCGCGAAGGAGCTGGAGGCGCTCGCGGAGGAGGAGGGGGCCGACGCGGTGCGCCTGCTGACCATCCACTCGGCGAAGGGTCTCGAGTTCAAGGTGGTGGTCGTGGCCGATGCGGGTCGGGACCGTCGCGGGCCGGACAGCGACGAGATCCTCTGCCTGCCCGACGGGCGGTTCGGGTTCCGGGTGGCCGACCCGGCGACCGGCAAGCGCCGCGGCGCCTTCGACTATCAGGCGGTCAAAGACGCCGAGCGGCAGGCCGAGGAAGAGGAGCGGCGGCGCCTGTACTACGTCGCGATGACACGTGCCATCGACCGGCTCGTCGTCTCGGGGGCGTACGACCGCGAGCGGAAGGCGGATGAGACTACGCCGATCGGCTGGGTGCTCGGGCGCCTCGAGGCCGATGAGCTCGAGGACGCCGCCGGGCCCGTCCCGGTTGAACGCGACGGAGCGACCCTGGTCCTTCGCGTCGACCGCTTTCGCGCCGAGCCGGAGCCCGAGCCGGTTGCTACCGATGGTGTAGACGGGTACGGGCAGCTCTCCCTGTTCGCGGCCGGAGAGCCGGATTCGCTCCCGCTTCCAGCACCTCGGCTGCCGCCGTTTCCGCCGGTCCCCCACCCACCCGCGAATCCTGTACGCCGGCTCTCGTACAGCGCGCTCGCACTGTTCGAGCGCTGCTCGTACCGGTTCTATTCCGAGCGCATCGCAGGTCTCCATCCGGTGGCGGCGAACGGCGTCGCTGCTCGTAAAGGCGGCCTTGCCGCTACCGAGATCGGTGACGCGGTGCACGGCATCCTCGAGCACCTGAATTTGCGGGCTCCTCAGGCGCCTGAGGCCATGGAGCTCGAGCATGCCGTCCGGGCGCGCTATCCCGCGGCCTCGGATGACGAGATCGCCCGCATCGGCGGGTTCGTCGCCGGCTACCTCGAGTCAGACCTTGCGCGCCGCGTCGCCGCGCTTCCGGGGGCGGTTTCCGAGCGTCCGTTCACCTTCGAGCACGACGGGGTTCTTCTGCACGGGCGCATCGATGTCTTCG
>JACCTQ010000359.1 GCA_013812265.1 Actinomycetota bacterium | reverse complement strand
GCCGGCACATCTCTGTCGTCACCTCGCCGAACGAGCGCGGTGTGCTCGGCCTCTGCACGCGCTTGCGCGACAGCGCCTTCAAGCGCTCACTCGCCGAGCTGCCGATCGGGACCGAAGTCGAGGTCGAAGAGCCCAAAGGAAGCTTCCTCCTTCCCGAGGAGACGGATCAGCGATACGTATTCATCGCCGGCGGCATCGGGATCACAGTCTTCCGCTGCATGCTTCGGTATATCGCCGAAGAGCAGCTGGCGCACCGCGTCACGCTCGTCTACTCGAACCGCGACCGCGAGTCCGCCGCCTTCCTCGACGAGCTCCTCGAGCTCGAGCGCAACACCCCGAACCTGGAGCTGATCCTCACGATGACGGACGATCCCGCCTGGGATGGTGAGTCGAGGCGCATCGACGCCGAGCTCCTCCAGGAGCACTTTGGTGACGAGCTGCAATCCCTCGCCTACCTGATCGCGGGCCCGCCAGCGATGGTCGACGGAGTCGTTGGGACGCTGCACGCTGCCGGGATCCCCGAAGAACAAGTCCGGCCCGACCGCTTCAGCGGCTACTAAACGTTACTGGCCGCGCTCGGAGCACGGTTCGCCTGACGTAACGGTACGCGATCACACACTGTTAGGCCCAGCGCCCCACTCGAAGTGCTCTCGCCGCGTCTCGGCTTCCGCTCAAGAGCCTCTGCTACCAGCTGCCTGAATTGATCCTCGCGGTTAGCCCGAGCAGTGGTTGGTGGCGGGGCTTGATCCACTCGCGTTCCTCCGCGTCGGAGATGTGCTCGGCGACGGTGTGCCGGAGCTTGCCGAGAGCAGTGCCCTCGCCCTCGTCCTCCGCGATCTGTGCGCGCATCCGCACCGTCTCGGCCAGGGCCGAGGTCGACTCGCCGGCGATCTGCGCGTTGACGCCGAGGACTCGGCCTCCAGGTCGAGTAGGGGGCCGCCGGAGTTGCCGGAGACGCTCTCGGCGCCATCGACAACGTATTGGTTCGTGACGATGTGGCCTGCCTGCCTCGTCGTGGACGAAGCCGGAGCCCATCGCCCTTTGCGTCCCAGAGCCGGGGCCGAACCCGTCGCGCCGCCCGTCGTTCCGGCGATCTCAACCACGGCGTGCGCCTGCCTGTAGACGTCGGCGACGCTGCGCGTCGTGGACGCCGCCGCTGTCGTCGCGCAGGTGACGACCACGCGCCTCGGACACGGGAGAAATAGCAGCGGCCCCGCCGAAGCGGGGCCGCCGGGCCGAGCAGGATTGGAGGGTGCTACGAGACGGTCTCGACCACCACGTCGCCCGACCCCACCAGTACGTTGGTTGATCACATCGACGTTCGCCTGTTTGGCGACGTAGATCATGCCGTCGGTCAGTGCCGAGGCGGTGCAGCCGGCGACGAAGAGGCAGGCACGCGAGGAGACGATCTTCGCCCCCGGCGCGGCCCCGCTCATCTGGCCCCCGAAGAGGCTGTTTCCCGCCGCGATGCCCGCCACGTGCGAGCCATGGGCACCGGAGACGATGCCGATGTTGACGAACTTGTCCTTGTCGTTTGTCTGGACGACGAGGGGCATCCGCTCGGCGACCGCCGTCGCCGAGTTGTTCGTGCCAAAGTACTGGACGTCGAAGTTCACCTTGTAGTCCGTCATCGCGGACTCGTCGAACGACTTGTTCTGGTTCGTGTCCACCCAGACCTTGTTCGTCGCCGTATCCCAGAGGATGGCGAAGATGCCGCTCGAGCCGGCTGGGTTGCCGTCGCGGTGGTGTCCCCGGCGACCCGGCGAGCGCCCACCCGCGCCTCCGCCGCCGCAGCGTCCGTCCGCGAAGCGGACCAGGGGAAGGGGGCGCGGAGCGCCTGTCCGCGAACGCGGACCAGTGGAAGGGGTCTGGGGAAACCGGGACGTTTCCCCAGCTACCAGCGAGCGCTGCCCCGGCGAGCGCCGCCCGAGCGAGCGCCCACCCTCCAGCGACGCGCCGCAGAGAGCTACGGGGTGAGCGTCACCTTCGTCAGGTGGCTCGGCCGGTCGGGATCGAGGCCCTTCGCCCGCGCGAGCGCCCAGGCGAAGAGCTGGCCTGGCGCCGCGGTCAGAAGCGGAGCGAGCACCGGGATCGGAGCGACGGGGGTCGGGAGCCGGTGTGACGCGCCGTCGAGGGCGCCGGCCGCACTCCCGCAAGCGATCACCGGGGCCCCGGTCTCACGGGCGCGGCGTACGGCGGTGGCGACCGCGGGGAGTGTCGCGTCGTCCGAGGCGATCGCCCAGACGGGGAAGAGCGGCTCGAGTGCCGCCACCGGGCCGTGCACGAGGTCGGTCGCGGTCAGCGGCACGGCCGCCACACGACAGGTTTCGACCAGCTTGAGCGCCGTCTCTCGGGCCGAGGCGAACTCGGCGCCGCGCCCGACCACGAACATGCGGACCGCGTCAACGAGCGCGTCGGCGATCGGGAGCACCGCCGCCTCGAGCGGGTCGAGCGCGCGCGCTAGTTGATCCGCGAGCCTCGCAATGTCGCGGGCAAGTGAGCCGCCCCGGCCCCCAACGGCTGCAGCGAGCAGCGCGAGCGCGGCCAGCTGGTTCGTGTACGTCTTCGTGGCCGCGATCGCCCGCTCCTCACCTGCGGCGAGGAACAGGACTGCATGCGCGGCTTCCGCAAGCGGCGATGCGGGCTCGTTCGTGACCGCGACGGTGAAGGCGCCGCGCGCGCGGGCGTGCTCGACGTAGGCGACGACGTCGGGAGTGGAACCCGACTGCGAGAGCGCCAGCACGGTGGAATCGTCGAAGCGCACGGAGGCGCCGTAGTAGACCGGCAACGAGATCGAGTCACGCACTGCCGTCCACCCCGCGAGCAGGCCGAAGGCGTAGACCCCATAAGCCGCCGCGTTGTCGGACGACCCGTGCGCGACGAGCCGTACGAGCCGCGGGCGCCGCGCCGCCAGTGCTTCGCCGAGGGTCGCGATCTCCGCCGCCTGCTCCAGCAGCCGCTCGAGCGCAGCCGGTTGGTCGCGGATCTCTCTCAGGAAGAGCCAGCCGGCGCTGCTCGCGGCGTGGTCGGAGTCATACTGAATGGCTGGAGCGTGCAAGGCGAACTCAGTATAATGATACAATGACTGGCCGGGCGAAGTTCGCGCACCTCCTTACCGAGAGCACGCGAGCTGACCTCGCCGACATCGATCTCCGTCCGACGCTCGAGCTCGTCCGTCTCATGAACGAGGAGGATGCGCGCGTCCCGGCGGCGGTAGCCGAGGTCGCTCGGCCCCTGGCAGACGCGATCGACGCGATCGGTGCGCGCGTCGAGGACGGAGGCCGCTTGATCTACCTCGGTGCGGGCACAGCCGGTCGTATCGGCGTGCTCGACGCCGCGGAATGTGGCCCCACCTTCAACGCTCACCCAGGCCAGGTGATCGGAGTTCTCGCAGGAGGCAACGACGCTGCGACACAAGCGTCCGAGACGGAGGAGGATGACTACGAGGCCGGCGCGGGCGACCTGCGTGCGCTGGAGGTGTCCGCCCTCGACTCGGTGGTGGGCGTGTCCGCCAGCGGTCGCACGCCCTACGTGCTCGGCGGTATCGAGCTTGCGCGAGCCCGGGGAGCCCTGACCATCGGCGTCTCGTGCAACCCGGCAGCGAGGTTGAGCGAGCTGGTCGAGCACCCGATCGAGGTCGTCGTCGGCCCAGAGTTCATCGCAGGCTCCACGCGGCTGAAGGCTGGTACGGCGCAGAAGCTAGTCCTCAACACGATCTCGACGCTCGTGATGGTGAGGCTCGGAAAGACGTACGGCAACCTGATGATCGACGTACGCGCGACGAACGAGAAGCTGCGCGCGCGTGCGCGCAGCATCCTCGCCGTCGCCAGCGGCCGTCCGGCGGACGCGATCGACGCTGCCCTCGCCGCGAGCGGCGACGATGTCAAGGCGGCGCTCGTCATGCTCGTTCGCGACGTCGACGCCGCGGAGGCTCGCAGGCGCCTGGAGGCCGGCGAAGGCCGGGTGCGGACGGCACTCGCGGACGGCCCATGCGGGTGATCGGTTGCCTGTCGGGGACCTCCCTCGACGGGATCGAGATCGCCGCGGCCGATCTCACGCTGGAGGACGGCAAGCTGCTTACGCGGCCGCTCGGGTCTCGCAGCGAGCCGTATCCCGGCGGGCTGCGAGGCGACCTGGAGGCGGCGCTCCCGCCGGCCCGCACGAGCGCAGCTGCCCTCTGCCGCCTCGACGCACTCGTCGGGCAGGCGTTCGCGGACGCGGCCGACCGCGCCAACGAAGCTCTCTGCGAAGGGGCAGCCGAGCTGGTGGTGTCGCACGGCCAGACTGTGTTCCACTGGGTCGAGGACGGGCACGCCCGCGGCACCCTCCAGGTCGGCCAGCCGGCGTGGATCGCCGAGCGGCTCGGCGTCCCGGTCGTCTCCGATCTGAGAAGCCGGGACATTGCGGCGGGAGGCCATGGGGCGCCGCTCGTGGCGCTGTTCGACGTCCTCCTGCTCGGTTCGGCTCCCGACACGCGGGGTGCGCTCAATCTCGGCGGCATCGCGAACGTGACGATCATCCCGGGCGCCGGCGACCCGATCGCCTTCGATGTCGGGCCCGGTAACGCGCTTATCGATGCGGCCGTCACGCATCTCAGCGGCGGCGCCGAGCGGCTCGACGAGGGCGGCAGGCGTGCGGCTCGCGGATCGATCGACGAGCCTCTCCTGAACCGCCTGCTCTCCGACCCGTACTACGCACTCCAGGCGCCGAAGTCGACCGGGAAGGAGCACTTCCACCTGCACTACCTGCTCGAGGCGCTCTCCGAGCGTCCCGCAATCGGGGGTGACGACGTCCTTGCCACCGTCACCGAGCTGACCGGCCGCACCGTGGGGGACGTGTGCCGGCGTCACGACGTGGCCGAGCTCGTCGTGTCGGGCGGAGGCAGCCGGAATGCGACGCTCCTCGCCTCCATCGCTCGGGCTGCGCCCGGGACGGTGCTTCGCCGGAGCGACGACTACGGCATCCCCTCCCATGCGAAGGAGGCCTACGCCTTTGCGGTGCTTGGTTTCCTCACGGTTCACGGGCTCACCGGCTCCCTTCCCTCGTGCACGGGCGCGCGAGC
>JACCTQ010000329.1 GCA_013812265.1 Actinomycetota bacterium | reverse complement strand
CAATGACTTCCTCGACCTGCAGAAAATCGACGAAGGTGTCCTCAGGCTCGACCTCGAGCTCGTCGACCTCAAGAGCCTCGCTGTCGAGGCTGTCGAGCTGACGGCGGCTCAGACCACAGACCACGTCGTCCGTCCGAGTGTCGGTCAAAGACAGCGGCATCGGCATTCCCACGGAAGCTCACGACAAGATCTTCACGCAGTTCTTCCGGGTCGACTCGTCCGACACGCGCCGCATCGGAGGCGCCGGCCTCGGCCTCGCGCTCTGCCGGGAGATCGTAACGATGCACGGGGGCTCGATCGGCTTCGACAGCGAGGAAGGAGCCGGCTCGACCTTCTGGTTCGAGCTTCCCGTGGCGGGGCCTGCCGGCGGCAAGGGCGAGACCTGACGAGGGAGGTCCGACTCCGAGAAGCCGACTAGGAGGTCGCTGAGGCCGCGTCTAGTTCTTGCTGTGCCACGAGTCCCAGAGAGCCGCGTACGACCCCCCGCGCGCGACCAGTTCGTCGTGCGTCCCGATTTCCTCCAGCAGGCCGTCCTCGATGACGGCGACGCGATCGGCGTCGTGGGCGGTGTGCAGGCGGTGCGCGATTGCGACCACCGTGCGCCCTTCGAGTACCGAGGCGAGCGAGCGCTCCAGGTGGCGTGCCGCGCGCGGGTCGAGCAGCGACGTCGCTTCGTCGAGCACGAGCGTGTGCGGGTCAGCGAGCACGAGTCGAGCGAGCGCGAGCTGCTGGGCCTGCGCGGGAGTCAGTGGATATCCGCCGGCGCCCACGACCGTGTTCCGCCCTTGCGGCAGCGCCTGCGCCCACTCGAGCGCATCCACCGCTGCGAGTGCACCAGCGAGCTGATCGTCGCTCGCGTCGGGTCGCGCAAGACTGAGATTCTCGTCGAGCGTTCCGACGAAGACGTGTTGCTCCTGCGTGACGAGTGCGACCTCCTTGCGCAGCGTGCTCAGCGGCAAGTCGACGAGCCGGACGCCGCCGACTTCGACGCGACCACGGCGGGGCGGATGGATTCCGGCCAGCAGCCGCCCGAGCGTGGACTTGCCCGCACCGGACGGGCCGACCACCGCTACGCGCTCTCCCGGCTCGAGGTCGAGGTCGATGCCGTGCAGGACGTCCCGGTCGTCGACGTAGGCATACCTCACCGCCTCGGCCACGAGATGTTCATCCTCCGGCGTCTCGCCGGTCGCCGTCCGATCGGCGGGCACACGAGCGATGCCGACCAGGCGCGCGAACGAGGTCGTGCCGACCTGGATCTCGTCGAGCCACGAGATCAGCCGATCCACCGGGTCGGCGAGCAGGACGACGTAAAGCGCCACAGCCGTCACCTCCCCGAGGGTGGCATGACCGCCGGAGACGAGCCAGCCGCCCCAGCCGAGCGCCGCGGCGACGGGCAGCACGTAGGCGAACTCGGCCGTCGGGAACCAGATCGTGCGCAGGAAGAGCGTGCGACGCTCGGCCCGGTAGGCCTCCGTCAAGTCGGCGTCGACCCGCCGTACTCGCTCCTCGTTCAGCCCCAGTGCTTCGACGGTGCGTCCCCCCTCCACCGTCTCGCCCACGGTGCCGGCGAGGGTCGCGTAGGCGGCACGCTCCCACAGGTACCCGGCGGGCGCGCGCTTCAGGTACCAGCGGGTCCCGATCACGAGTGCCGGCACGCCAGCGATGCAGGGCAGAGCAGCCGCCGGGCT
This sequence comes from Actinomycetota bacterium, assembly GCA_013812265.1. Lineage (GTDB taxonomy): Bacteria > Actinomycetota > Thermoleophilia > Gaiellales > Gaiellaceae > JACCTQ01. The sequence goes on along the minus strand of JACCTQ010000329.1, from coordinate 7,424 downwards.
GACCCAGACGGCTGCAGAGACCGTGAGGATGGCCGTGATCGCCGCGATCAGCGTCTCGGGCACGGCGAAGCGGATAGTGCGCGTCATCGCGTCGATGTCGGCGGTCGTGCGCGAGATGAGGTCGCCCGTGCCCGCGCGCTCCACGGTCGAGAGCGGCAGCGCGAGCACGCGGCGCATGAAGTCCTCGCGCAACTCGGCGAACATCTTCTCCGAGAGCACGAACGACGCGCGCCGCGCGAGCCACGTCAGGACCGTCTGCGCGAGCAGGAAGCAGGCCAGCACGAGCACGAGCTTGTCGATGTGGGCGTGGGTCGTTCCGTGTCGAACCGACTCGACGAGGCGCCCGAGAATTGGCGGTCCGGCGAGGCCGGAGGCGGCGGCAGCCGCGTGCAGCCCGACCACCCCCAGGAGACCGCTCCGGTGGCGTCGTGCAAGGGTGCGTGCCTGCTCGCGAAGCTCGGGCCCCGAGGCGATCGGCAACAGGTCGCTCATTCGTCCTCCCCGCGGGTGACGATCTCGCGGTAATCGGGTCGCGCGCTCAGGAGCTCGCGATGCGTACCCTCGGCAACCACTCGGTTGCCGTCGATCAGCACGACGCGGTCAGCGCGGTCGAGCACGAGCGGGCTCGTGGTCACGATCACTGTCGTCCGCCCGGCTCGGCTCTGGCGAAGAAGATCGGCGATTCGAGCCTCAGTATGAGCATCGACGGCGCTGGTCGGCTCGACGAGCACGAGCACCTCCGCATCGGAGAGCAGCGAGCGCGCAAGCACGAGCCGCTGGCGCTGGCCGCCGGAGAACGAACGGCCGCGCTCTTCGACGGGCGCGTCGAGACCGGCCGGGAGCGCGTCGAGGATGTCCTCGGCGTTCGCGACCGAGACGGCGGCAAGGATCTCCTCGTCTCCGTCGCTGCGGCCCCACGGGTCGAGCTCGGTACGCAGCGTGCCTGCGAACAGCACCGGGTCGGACTCGCTGACGACGATCCGGCGGCGCACAACGTCAACGGGGAGGTCGGAGAGTCGGACGTCTCCGAGCACGACACCATTCTCCTCGCCGAAGAGCCCGAGTCGGTCTGCGATCGCGCCGGTCTCCTCCGGCAGCGCCGACACGAGGCAGGTCAGGTCGCCGGGCGCGACGATGAGCCCCGAGGCGGGATCCATCAGCGGGACGCCGGGCGGCGGCTCGGCGGCCGGCGTCTCGGGCTCTGTGATCGGGCGCTCGATCGCGAGCACATCGAGCATCCGGCGTGCACCCACCAGTGAGCGCGTGATCTTGTCGACGGCTTCCGCCGACGTGCGCAACGGGATCACGAGGAACGCGGCGTAGCCGTAGAACGCGACGAGGTCGCCGGTGCCGATCTTTCCCGAGAGCGCAAAGCGCGCGCCGAGCCAGGTGACGAGCACGACGAACAGGCCGGGGATGAAGACCTGTGCGGCATCGAGCGTCGACTGCGGGAGTGCGACCCGTACGCCCGCGTGGCGAACCTCCTGCGATCGCCGCCGGTAGCGGCCGAAGAACTCATGCTCGCCGCCAATCCCGCGCAACACCCGAAGTCCGGCAGCGGTGTCGGCGCCGAGAGCGGTTAGCTGTCCGACCTGCTCGCGCTGGTCCCGCTGACGTGCCTGCAGCGGCTTGATGATCAGACCGAGCAGAAGGACGAGCACGGGCACGCCGAGCAGCACGAGGAGGCCGAGCAGAACCGACGACGAGAGCAGGATGAACGCGACGACGACGTACGCGACGAGAGCGCCGGCGAGACGCGCGGTGATGTCGAAGGCGCCACCGGCCCGCATTGCGTCGTTCGAGACCGTGGCGACGACCTCGCCCGTCGAGAGACGCGCGCGAACCGAGGGACCAGAGCGAGCCGCGTGGTGCGCGACGACCTGTGCAAGCCGGAACGACGCCTGCAGCCAGTTGAAGACGGCGTAGCGGTGGCGCATAACGCCACAGAAAGCCTGCATCAGTCCCAGCCCTAGCAGCGTCAGCGACCAGAACGCGAGCGCACGGTTGTCGTGATCGACGATCCCGCTCTGGATGGAGCGGCCGATCGCAAACGGCATCAGCGCTTGCGCGACCATCCAGGTGATGCCGAAGAAGATGCCCGCGAGGAGCGTCGCGCGCTGGTGCCGCCCGACCCAGATGAGCAGGCGCGCCGGTGAGCGGGTGTCGGGCTTGCCTGGGTCGGCGAACGGAAGCTGGACTGCGAAGCGTTTTCCCATGCGAAATTGCGGGCCGGCGGCCCGTCTTTCGATCTTAGCGGCGAGCTATCCCCGAAGCGGTGGAGGCGGCCTCGCTCGCCGGCGCACCGGGCGCGCTCGCCTCGCACGAGTTCACGGACTCCCGGATGCTCACCCAGGCGACGGCGGCCTTCATCGACAGGGCGCAGCGGCTAGCTGCGCAGGCGGAGAGAACCACCTTCGGAGCGGCCGCGATCATCGCCCCTTCTTTGAGTGGCGACGGTTTCTTCGGCGGCGGAAACGCCGAGGCCCGACTACGTCTTGGCTGCGAGCGCCTAGGTCGCGGCGTACTCGAACGGCGCGACGGCCGTGTACTTGCCCGAGTGGTCGTACGAGATCCCGTCGTCGACCCTGAAGGTCCGCGATGTTCCGAAGGACATCTCCTTGCAGACGAGCCCCTCGGGAAGCACTGCGCCCGGGTGGACTTCGGCCCCTGTGACGGGATTCTTGATCGGCTCCAGCTCCAGCTCGACCGAGTCCCCGATCCTGACCTTCGTCGCGAACTGCTCGAGCTGGAGGTCGAAGGGAGCGGGGCGTACGTCCTCGAGCTCGTAGGTGTTGATGAAGACCCCCCATGGCCCACCGTTGTCGCCGCGCACGAGCGCCTCGATCGCTTCGCGCTGCGCGTCGTCGGCACGCTCGTCGTAGAAGCAGACGGCCCTGCCCCCGCCTTCGTGGATCGCTCCGGGCCAATCCGCGGTCACGGTCCAGCTCAAGCCGTCGAGGCGGACGTCACCAAAGCTGCCGTCCTCGACGTGCCACAGCCACTGGCCCTCGCAGTCCCCCTGCGTCGGGAGCGCGTTGAAGTTGCACGGACAACCGTAATCGCAGTTGCAAGCGATCACGAGCGTTCCCTTGAGCTTCCAGCCTGTCGCGCTCTGCGTTGACATGGGTCTCCTTTCAGACGGTTACGACGCGGGCCGCCCTGAGCATCGAGGCGCCGACGCTCGCGGGCTCGACTTGCCTTGGTGGAGCGGATCGGAGCCGGCCGGCGATCCTCCGTGTCGGTCGATCCACTCGGCGGGATGCACCGGTAGAAATGGCGGGACAACCTCCTGAGGTTCGAAGCGATGCTCGCACAGTGGTTGGCCAGAAGCAACTCGTGACGCGCCGAGGAATCTGTGCGGGTTCGCGCCAGGGGGCGCGCGCGATCCGATTGGCTAGACTTGCCATGCTGCTAAGTGCAGCGAAAAACCTCGAAATGGCGCTCGTGTCCCACCTCTCCCAGCGTGTCATGAATCCCCCTAGCCGTGCGTCCCGAATCGGGCTCGTTGCGCTCACCTGCCTGCTTGCGAGTGGGCTTCTCGCGGTCGCCGCCGGGGCGACCGGCGTGGTCAGTGGGGTGCTTCGGCAGAACACCCAGGGGAGCGTCCGGATCGTGTTCAAAAACGAGGGAGACACGACCATCGCAGCCTTTCGGCAGGTGTTGCCCGACCCGTTCATCGTCACCGGGGCCCAGCTGAACGGCGCGACGTGCACGGTGCTGGGGAAGCACGAATACGCGTGCGGTGGGTTCACCGCGGCGCCCGGGAGCACGTGGAGCGTGGTCTTTACGGTGCCCAAGGTCTACTCCGACCTGACGGGGACGGACGTGTACTACTACCCGGGCGCCGGGCCATCGACGTTCTTCGTCTCGGACGCAACGGGCACGGAGGCCGGCCCGTTCGTCGCGGAGTGGAACGTCGACGACGTCAAGCAGGAGCCCTACGTGGGTCTCGCCATCGTCCGTTTCGTTGCCTCGCCGATCCGCCCGGCAGCCGGGAAGCGCTTCACTGTGGGCCTCCAGCTCTCGACGAGCGACCTCGCGGCTCTTGCTTCGGGGCGTGTGAAGTGCACGGCAAAGATCGGAACGCGTCCTTCGGCACGTTCAGCGCGGAATCTCGCGCTCTGCGAGAGCCCAGTGTGCCTGGGTGCTCCCGCGCGGGACGGAGGGCCGGCGCCTGTCCGGTCGGGTCGAGGTACGCCAAGCACATGTCATCGTCGGCAGATCGTTCGGTCTGCGGATTCAGTAGCGCGCCGGAAATGAACGCGTCCAGGCTCGACCGCCGGCAATTCGTGCTGCGCAGTGCCCTCGGCGCCGCCGGGCTGTACTCGTTGATCGACTCGTTCACCGCCGCACCGGCGCGCGCCGCGCTTGCACCGAAAACGCTGATCAGACCGCGCGAGCAGCACCTCCTTCGCAACCTCGAGGTGATCAGGCGGAACGGCGTAGAGGTAATCGTTCCGCCGCTGCACCACCAGGTCGTGACGGCGAAGCTCCTGGTCGAAGCGAAGGCCAAGCCCTTGCTGGCCGCCCGGACGGAGCTCGAGCGTGCTTTGCAGCGGCTCGATCGCCGTTTCCAGCCCACACCACAGGGACTGGGAGTGGCGGCCGCGTGGGGCGACTCGTACTTTCGCCGCTTCGTTCCGCGGCTCGCGAACGGTGTCGAGTTCCCCGACTACCTGCCGGTCGACGACCAGTCGTCGAGATTGAGCGGGCAGCGGACGCCCGTTCTCCAGCGCTCGCCACGGTTTCGCAGCGACGACGAGACACTCGTACTGGAGGAAAACGACGTCGCGCTCCTCTTCCGAAGCGACTCGCTGGACCACATCGCCGCCGGTGCCGAAGCCATCTTCGGCGCCCTCGGCGGCTTGTTCGAGATCACCAGCATCCGCAAAGGCTTCGTGGGCGGCGGTTTCGACGGCGGCCCGGGACTACCGAAGCAGATGGCCCTCGCCGCCGGCATTGCGGGAGCAGAGCTGATCCCGGATGGCTCGCAGCTCTTCCTCGGCTTCACCTCGACGCAGCGAAGTGCCATCGCCATGGATCGCATCACGAACTTCGAGACCCTGGTCGGCGTCACCGACCAGTGGCCGAACGGATACTTCCGCGGTGGCACGATCATGCACCTCTCGCACCTTTTCGAGGATGTCCACCGCTGGTGGACGACGTTTTCGTTCGACGAGCAGGCGCGTTCGATGGCGCGGCCCGGCGTCAGCCTCCGCGAGGGCATGTTCACGCTGCCGGACGATGCCTCGCAGCTCCGGTCTGAGCGGGAACTGCGCGACGACGCCAAGCGCTTCGGGGCGGTCGGGCACAGTGGGGCACTGCACCACGTGAGCCGGCTCGACCGCAATGTCGTGGACAACTACGGCGCTGTTCGCAAGAGAGGAGCGAGCTTCATCCAGCGCGCGGACTTCAACACGCTCGACAATCCCTTCTTTCAGAGCGCGCGCCCGGAGGCCGACGGCCAGCTTGCCGAGCCGGCCGCCGGTCTCCACTTCATCGCGTTCGCGCCGACGGCCGGTCTGTTCCACCGCATGCGCTGGGCGATGGACGGAGTGCTCTCCGGCAAGAGCGAGCTTGGCATCGAGCCGCGGTCGCGAGAGCAGGGCTTCAACTCCGTCCTGCGAGCTACGCACAGGCAGAACTTCCTCGTACCGCCGCGAGCGCACCGATCGTTCCCGCTCGCGGAGCGGCTCCGCACGAGCGCCTGATCGTCCGGCATCCGCGCCCAGCCCGTCCGGCTCGCGAACCCGTAGAGAATCTCGGTCGAGACGCGGTGTTGACCCGCTCTCCCGTCGGCCCCGTCTGCCGAACATCAGCCCTTCTTATCTCTGCTATAAGTCTTCGTTGCCCTTCGCGAGGATGAGATGATGCCGTCGATGCGCACGGACGCCGTCCAGGGCACCGGCGACCCTTTGGCCGGCCGCTCCGCGCAGCCAGCCCTACTCAGCGTCGACCATGTTCAACTCGGCTACTGGGGACGACGTGATTTCAACGTCGCCGTCGCCGACGTGAGCTTCGAGGTCGAGCCGCGCGAGAAGATCGTGCTCATCGGCCCGTCCGGCTGCGGGAAGTCGACCCTGCTCAAGGCGATCGCCGGCTACATCGCCCCGTCGGCCGGAAGCATCCGTGTCTCCGGCCGCGACACGCTCAAGCCCGGCCCCGACCGAGCCGTCGTCTTTCAGGAATTCGACCAGCTCTTCCCGTGGCGGACGGTGCTCGGGAACGTCGTGTATCCACTCCGCGTGAACGGCGCGGGCCGAGCCGATGCCGACGTGCGTGCGCGCGAGCACCTAGAGCTCACCGGGCTCGGAGGCGCGCTCGATCGCTTCCCGCACCAGCTCTCGGGTGGCATGAAGCAGCGCGTTGCGATCGCCCGGGCGCTTGCGCTGAAGCCTGCGATCCTGCTCATGGACGAGCCGTTCGGAAGCCTCGACGCGCTCACGCGGGCGCGGTTGCAACGGGAATTGAACGACATCGTCGCGCGGACGCAGGTGACCGTCGTCTTCGTGACACATTCCATCGACGAGGCGCTCGTGGTCGGGGATCGCGTCGTCGTGCTCGCGAACGCGCCGTCGAGCGTGCAGGAGATCGTCGACGTACGCGAGGTGGGCCCGCCCGACTCGACGCAATACTCCGAGGTGCGCCGGCATCTCAGGCGGTTGCTCGCAGCCGAGGGAGAGGAGGTGGACGAAGATGCGGTCTTCATCTAGCCAGACGGGTGTCGTCGCGGCGGCGCCTGTGACGGCTCCCCCTCGACGGGTACGCAGGGGGCTTTGGACTCGCCTCCCCGTCTGGCTCCGCTACGGCCTGCTCCTTGCTGCGCTGATTGGAATCTGGCAGCTGTACATCAGTCTTAGGGACGTGAACCCGCTGCAGTTCGCGAGCCCCGGCGACGTCGCTCGCACGTTTTTCGACGGCTGGAAGGACGGGACGCTTGCGAGCACGACTTTGACGACCCTCAGGATTCTCGGCCTCGGCATGGGGTTTGGAATCCTCGCTGCAGCCTTGCTGACCGCGTTTGCGACCGTTTCCAAGATCGGAGACGATCTTCTCAGCCTGCTGACGGCGATCATCAACCCCCTTCCGGGCGTCGCCATTCTTCCGCTCGCCATCCTCTGGTTCGGCCTCAGTGACCGCGCGCTCGTATTCGTGATCGCGAATGCCGTCACCTGGCCGATCGCCATCAGTTTGAGCACCGGCTTCAAGACGGTGAACTCGACGATCATCGCGGTGGCACGGAACATCGGGGTTTCCGGACGCCGTCTGATGACGGACGTCCTGGCTCCGGCCGCACTACCTCACGTGATCTCCGGGCTTCGCACGGCGTGGGCATTCGGCTGGCGTACGATCATCGCCGCCGAGCTCGTCTTCGGCGTCGCGGGGGGCGAGGGCGGTCTCGGAAACTTCATCAACAACGCGCG
>JACCTQ010000327.1 GCA_013812265.1 Actinomycetota bacterium | reverse complement strand
CTCGCACAGTTCGTGCCGCCCGGATCCGCGTCCGTCTGGGGTGTGTTCGCGACGTCGAAGTACGTGCTTGCGTCCGACATGGACAGCGGTCTCTGGGTGCTGAGCCTGCGCCCGACCTCGGGCTGAGCTCGCTGCTGGGAACTACCGTGGCCGCATTGGCCCGGTGTACCGAAGGATGTAAAGCCCGTAGTCCATGTCGCTGAGAAGCCAGAGCGGCGGGCGCGCCCCCTGCGCGACGGGGAAGGTTCCCCAGAAGTTGTTGCCCCCCTCGTCGATGAATCGCCCGACCTCGCGGATGCCAGTCCGCGTGAACGAGACCACGCGGGCGCCTGCTCCGTAGTACGAGACGTACCCGAGACTGACACCGCGACGAGGATCGGTCTTCACTTCGTGCACCGAGAGCGTTCCGAAGCCGGAGGCATACGTCTCGTTGCGACTTTCCGGGACGGCGTAGTGGGCGAGCGTCTTGAGCGTTTTTCCGTCGAGGAGGCTGAGGTGACCCCAGCCGTCGAAGGCTGCGCGTACCGTCAGAGTCGCCGCGGCCGTGCCGGGCGCGGGCAACACTGGACCGCCTCCAGCCTCGCACGCGGCCACTTGGTAGCCGGGCACGCCGAGAATTCTCACGCCAGTTGAGCGGGCAACACCGTAAACCGGAATCTCGGCGCTTGGAACGAAAACGCCTGCCGGCGCCTCGCACTGGCCAGGTCCGGTGCCGTTGAAGATCACGGCGGCTACGAAGCCGGCCGTCTTTGCGATTTGCGCTTTCTCCTCGAGCGTGCAGCTGCCGCGCTCGACGACAGCGACGACCTGGGGCGCAGGAGCGCGCTCAGTCGCCGTGCACGCCCGTCCGAGATAGACAGTCAGCAGCGGCTCCGGCCCGAACTGCCCCGAGGCAACGAAGAGAGGGCTCCCGGCGGTACCCCCGAGGTACGCATCGAATTGCTCGCCGCTCCGGGAGAGCCCCAAGCGGCCGCGGTAGATGTTGAAGTCCTCGGTGGCGCCGAGGATCAGCTTGCGGTCGGAGCTCCAGAATGCCTGATGGGCGTTTCCCTCCGACGGGCCGAAGCCGCTGAACCGCTCCGTCGCGGGGAAATCGTGGTCACGGACTAGCCGCGGACGCGCCGGGTTGTCGAGGTTCAGGAGGATCCAGCCGGCGTCCCAGTACGACAGCAGCGCAAGCCAGTGCCCGCCGATCCGTTGGATCTGCATGTCGTGCAGAAACGCGTTGTTCCCGCGCGCCGGGCGCCGGTTGGCGCTTGGCCAATCGGGGAGACCAACCTCCGCGATCTGCCGCACGCGCCCGGGGTTGCTGATGTCGAAGATGTCGACGTCGTCCCCCCGCTCGACGTTATCGACGAGCATCGCGTAGGCTCGACGTCCGGCGACCCACCCTTGCACGCTGTGGCTCGAGTTCGGACTCGCCCGAAGGGCGCCGTCCGGACTGCCCAGGTCACCGACGAGTCCCGACAACGGCCGGGGGCGCCTCGGGTCGGTCACGTCGGTGAGCGAGAAGCCCCCTGACCTAGGCGCGGCACTCCCCGGGCACGACTCGTGGTTCGTGAGCAGAAGGTCGCCACGGAAGCTGCTCGTACGCGGCGAGATGACATGGACGCCCTCCCCGACGTAGTAGCCCTCCGGCGCAGACACGAACGCGACCTTTTGCGGGCTGGATGGGCTGCGGATGTCGACGACATGCACCCCGCCGCTCGGGCACTCCGGTCGCCAGCCCGCGAGGTAGGCAAACCCCCTCCGTGCCGTGACGTCGCCGATTCCGTTGGGAACGTTCGTGAGCTTGAGCTTCCCGACCAGTGCGACGTTGACGGAAGTCGGAGGAAGGTGCGGGCCTCCGTGCTGGGCTCCAGCGACGCCAACCGCCATCAGCATCGTGGCGATGCACGTGGCTGCACCCGTGAAGATTCGTTGACCGGCTATCTGGTGTTACCCCTAAGAAGGCGCCCGAACGGCGGCGTAAGCCATCGTACCCGCACCTCAGGCGGCGGAGCGCCTGCCCCGCCATGTCCTAACCGCTCGAGCATGGCGGGGCGAGCAAATCCGCAGCGGCCGACTCTAGGGGGCCGACTCCGGGCCGGTGTAGCGCAGGATGTACAGGCCGTAGTCCTTGTCGCTGAAGAGCAGCAGCGGCCGCTCAGTCGTCTGCGCGATGGGGCGGATGTTGGGGTCCGTGCCGAGGTAGTGCGGGAACGTGCCCCAGAAGTTATTGCCGCCGACATCGATGAAGCTGCCGACCTCTCGAATTCCGCCCGGGCCGAACTGCAGCACTCGCGCCCCCGCGTCGTAGTACGACACGTAGGCGAGGTTCATCCCTGGACGTGAGTCTGTCTTGACCTCGTGGACGGAAAGCCTCCCGAAGCTGGTCGAAAAGCCGGGCGTGAGCGCCTCGGGGACCGCATACTGCCCGATCTCCCGGAACGTCGCGCCGTCGAGCAGGTGCACGTAGCCCCAGGCGTCGAACTCCGACTCGATCAAAATGTCGGCCCCGCGCGTGCCCACGGCAGGCAGCGACGGGTTCGCTCCCGTCGGGCAGTTGGCGGGGTTGTACCCGGAAACGCCCAGGATGGCAAAGCCGAGCGAGCGAGGAACCACGCCGATGAGCGGGATTGTCAACCGCTCGGTGACCGACATGCCGGAAGCCCCTTCGCAGTTCCCGACTGCGGCCGAGTTGAAGACGAGACCGGCCGTGTACCCGGCGGCTTGCACGTTCTGGCCCTTCACCGCGAAGGTGCACGTGCCACGCTGGACGAGCGCGACCGCATTCGTCGTTGGCGCCTGCGGGAGCGGATCGCATGCCAAGCCAACGTAGTACGTGGGCAAGCCGCCACCGCGCGGAGGACGGCCTCCGCCCCGGCCCCCGATCAGAGGCTGCTGGGGCGTTATCGCCCTCGTGTTGCTCGCGACGACGGTGTTGAACTGCTGTCCGGCGAACGGGCCCGAGACGATGTCTCCGCTCAGTCGGAAGGGGGCGAAGTCCTCGCTCGAGGCGATGACGAAGCGCCGGTCCGAGCTCCAGAACGCCTGATGCGCGTTCCCTTCGGGCGGGCTCACGCCGGCGATGTTGGGGCTCGGAAAGTCGTGGTCCCTGACCACCGTGGGTCGTGCCGGATCGGTGACGTCGAGGAGGATCCAGCCGGCGTCCCAGTACGACACGAGCATCGTCATCCGGCCGCCGATCTCCTCCACCTGCACGTCGTGGAAGAACGCGCTCCTCCCCAGCGTGTCCTCGACCCGGCCGCTCAGGTCCGTCTCCGACACGAGTACCGGCGCGCGCGGGTTTGTTATGTCGAAGATGTCGATGTCGGTCGCCTCGACGTTGTCGACGAGAACCGCGTACGCCCTGTTCCCAGCCGTCCAGCCCTGGATGCTGTGGCTCGAGTTCGGCAAAGTCCGCGTCGAGCCGTCCGGCGCCGTGCGGTCTCCGACGAGCCCGGTCAGCGCGACGGGATTCGCCGGGTTCGTGACGTCGTAGAGCGAGAAGCCGCCTGACCCCGCCGGGCCCGCGCCCGCGGGATCGCTCGGGGAGGTGCACGGCTCGTGGTTCACGAGTAGGACGTCTCCGGTGAAAGACGGGGTGGCCATCGAGATGACGTGAACGCCCTCGCCGACGTAGTAACGGGCGGGAGCCGGCACGAAAGCGACCTTCTGTGGGCTGGCCGGGTTGCGGATATCGACGACGTGCACACCGCCGTTGGGGCACTCGGGGTTCCACGCGGCCAGATACGCGTGGCTCCTGAAGGCCGCCACGTCCGCGATCCCCCCCGGAGTATTCGTCAGCCTGAGCTTGCCGACGAGTGCCATGTTGACGTTCGTTGCCGCCAAATGCCCACCAACGCCGCCATGCTGTGCCGATGCTGTCGCAGTCGCAAGAGAGACGGCCACGAGCCCACCTGCCGCCAGGAGTAGTAGCTTGGCTACACGCACCGTGGAACCTCCTTTAAGTAACCCCACTGCATCTGCTCCTTTTCCGAGCAGGAAGGCGAGTAAACATAGAGGGGCCCGGTCTCCCGGGCCCCTCGTTCCAGCGTCGTGCGTGTCGGGCTAGCTGCCGCCCGGCTGCAGGACGCCGTTGACCGTGAGCTTGTACGGCCCGTACTGCACGATCGACTCCGTCGGATCGTCGAACGTGACGATGGCTCCCACGAGATCCGCCTGGCTGCCGATGATGGCCTGCAGAGCGGCGCGATCGAGCGTCACGTCGAAGTTGGCGTCGAGCTTCAGGACACCGATCACGGCGGGAACGCTCCGGTCGGTCGTGTGGTAGCCGACCAGCTGGACGTACCAGCTCTTGATCGGGGTCGGGCGAACCTCGGTCAAGGACCGGAAGCCCGACAGCGTGCCGCCGTCGGAGATGATCGTGCCGCCGATGGCGATGTCGTCGAGGTACCAGCCCGGCGGAACGCGATCGCTCTCGCCTTCGACCGCGGGATCGGTGACGTACCGGAAGGAGAGCAGCACCGTCGTGCCGGCGTAGGCCGACAGGTTGCAGGACTCGTTCTTGTAGCCGCCGGAGTCACCCGTGTACCCCGGCACGTTGGCCTTCACCTTCTCGATGGCGTCCGGATCGGTCTCCGTCGTGGTATCGGTGCACGTCACCGTCTTGTACGTCACGCCCCCGTCGGTGGAGACCTGGACGAACCCGAAATCCCAGTGATTCTCCATGTTCCAATCGGTGAGGAACGTCAGCGTCGGATTCGCGGTGGGGACAGCGACCTCCTTGACGATCGCGCGATCGAGGTTGTTACCCGTGCCCGAGTAGAGGACCGGGTTCGAAGCGTCGAGCGGCGTACGGCCGACAACCTTCCACTCGATCGGATCCGAAGGCAGCACACTCGCCCCGTCGAACGAGAGCGAGTTCACCTGGCTAGCGCCCAGCGAGGTGCCGCTGGCATCGCGGAGCCGCACGTAGTCCGACCCGTTCGGCGGGGCGCCCGGGGACGAATACGCCTCGGGAGTGTTCCAGTTCACCTCGGCCCGCAGCGACGCCGCCTGGTAGGTGGCCGCCGTTCCGCCGGCGAGCGTTCGGCCCTCGTCGAGCGGCTTGTCGAGCGCGACGAGCGCAGCCCACTCGTGGATCAGGTCCATGGGCGTCTTGGTGATGTTGAACTGCGTCAGCACCTTCTGGAAGCCGACGAGTCCGTCGAGATCCTCCTTGTGGAGGGCCGACATGAAGGGCAGCCCGTAGCGATCCGACATCATCAACATGAACGTGTACGCAGCGCCGTAGTCGGCCAGGATCTCGTTCTGCTGGTTCGTCTGGTCATCCCAGAGGGTGAGCGAGTTCTCGGCGCCACCGCACAGGCTGTTCGGCAAGAAGCCCAGGAAGCAGCTGATGTGGCTGTCCGCCGTGGGCGCCGTGGGATCGACCGCGGCGTTCACGTAGCCGGTCAACGTCTGCGCGTAATCGGACAGGCCCTCGTTCACCCAGGTGTGCTCACCCGGGCTCTCGTACTGCTCGAGCAGGTGCTGGTACTCGTGCGCGAAGACCGACTCGTAGAAGTAGGGGCGACCCGGGAAGTTGCCGCACAGGCGGGTCAGCGTGCCGATCGGGGGCAGCGCGCCCGGGAACGCGTCGTTGGGCGGGTTCGCCCCCGTCAGGTGCGCAAAGTCGTAGGCGTCGATCGTCATGAAGTTGCGATCGAACAGGTTGTTGATCGTGGAGTAGAAGAATCCCGCGATACGGCTCAGGCGAGCCTCGTTCTGGTAGCTGTAGAAGTTCGCGTCACGGACGTTGTCGACGAGCACGACGATCTTCTCGCCCGGGCCGCCGGGGTGGAACGGTGCATTCCGCACCGATGCGGAGGCCTTGCTCCCGTTCCTGGCCGGCGGAGTGCTGAACGCCGCCGCCGACTTGGGGTAGATGTTGTTGTCGAACTCGTTGATCAGGTACTGGACCTGCTCGTCGGTGACCTGCGTCGTACGCGGGCCGGTGCGGCAGTCGAAGCCGCGGGCGCGGGCACGCTCGTTGGACGGAAACTCCAGGTCATAGGCGCCAGCCCGTCCGGCCGGGGCGGAGAAGCCCTTGGCCACCCAGACCTCGATGTACTTGCCGGCCCCCCGAAAC
>JACCTQ010000306.1 GCA_013812265.1 Actinomycetota bacterium | reverse complement strand
TCGCTCTCGAAGGGCCGAACGGCTGTGGCAAGACCACGTTCGCGAAGATCGCAGCCGGCCTGCTCCAGCCGGACGAGGGGGCTGTGAAGCGGGACGGCCGCATCGGCCTGCTCTCGCAGGACCCCGGCCGCTACGTGCTGCGTGAGCGCGTCCTGGACGAGGTGGCACTCGCGGTCGGAGGCGACTTCGACCGTGCAAGACGCGCGCTCGAGCGAGTCGGGCTTCGCTGGGCCGAAGGCCGGCACCCGCGCGACCTCTCGAGCGGCGAGCGAGAGCGGCTCGGTCTCGCCGCCGTCGCGGTCGCTGAGCCCGACCTCCTGATACTCGACGAGCCCACACGCGGGATAGATCCCGAGCGAAAGGCGGAGCTCGCCCGCTGGTTGTTCGGCTACGCGGCGGAAGGTCGCGCTGTCCTCGTCGTCACGCACGACGCCGGCTTTCCCGTGCACCGTCGTGTCTCCCTGGTCCACCAAGAGAGCTTGATTGCGTCCTAACGCGACCACCACCGCGCTCGCCGCAGCGGGGCTGGCGCTCGTCGGCGCCGCATGGGTTGCACTGGAACCAGACCGCGCGCCGTTCTCGTTGCTGCTCGTCGCCTTCGCGCTGCTCGTGGTCGGTGCGGCCTGGCTCGAGGAAGGACCCGGGTCCGTGAAGGATCTGACGCTCGTCGCCACTCTGGGAGGGCTCGCGGCTGCCGGGCGCGTGCTCTTCGCCCCCCTGCCGCAGGTGCAGCCCGTGACCGTCATCGTCGTGGCGGCCGGGGCGGCTCTCGGTCCAAAACGCGGATTCGCGGTAGGCGCACTGGCTGCCGTGGCTTCGAACTTCGTGCTTGGCCAGGGGCCACACACGCCGTGGCAGATGCTCGCCTGGGGCGGGTGCGGTCTCGCTGCCGGGCTGGCGCGGAAGCTGCTCCGGCCCCGCGTTGCCTTCGCCGGCTTCTGCTTCCTGCTGGGCTTCGCCTACGGCATCCCGATGGACATGTACACGTGGCTCTATCTGCCACACAACGCCGCTTCGCTCGCGGCGGTCATGGGCGCGGGTGTCGCATTCAACGTTGCGCATGCGGTTGGCAACCTCGTGCTCGCACTCGCCGCCGGGCCCGAGCTCCGGCGCGTGCTCGAGCGTTACGAGCGGCGACTTCGAACGGAGGTCGTATGGAGTTGAAGGGCCTCGCCTCGCTGCTCGTGGGCCTCGTCGCGGCCGGATCGATCGCGGCCGCGGTCGGGCCGAAGCCGACGGACTACGTTGCGTCGCGGCAGCAACCCGACGGCGGTTTCGCCGAGCGAGGCGGGGGCTCGGACCCCACCTTGACGGCCTGGGCGGTTCTCGGTCTGCAGGCGGCCGGACGGAACCCGGCGGCCTCGAGGCGAGACGGCGCTTCGGCTCTCGAGTATCTCGCGGACAAGCCGTACCCGGCAGCGACCGACCTTGCTCTGCGCGTCCTCGCCCTCCGAGCGCTTGGCCAGGGCGCTGAGCCGCTCAGCGCACGCTTGGTGGAGCTGCGGCGACCCGACGGGCGCATCGGGCCTCTCGTCAACTCCACCATCTGGGGCGTGCTCGCGCTGCGCGCCGCGGGCCGGCCTGCGGGCGCGGCGTCAGTTCGCTACCTGCTCAGGCAACAGCGCCCGAGCGGGGGCTGGGGGTGGGCGCCTGGCGGCGCGGCCGACTCCAACGACACCGCTGCCGCCATCCAGGCTCTTCGCGCGGCCGGGATCACGGGCAAGCCGGTGCGGCGCGGGTTGCTCTACCTTCGGCGTCTCCAGACCCGTGACGGCGGGTTCGCCCTCGCTCGCGGCCGGCCGGCAGACAGCCAGTCGACCGCGTGGTCGATCCAGGCGTTCGTGGCCGCCGGCGAACCGGCGCCCGCCAAAGCACTTCGCTTCCTCGAGCGCATGCGAAGAGCGGATGGAAGCTTCCGCTACTCAGCCCGGTACGTGACGACCCCGACCATGGTGACCGCGCAGGTCCTGCCGGCGCTCGCGCGTAAGCCGTTCCCGTTGCGCTAGGAGACGACCTTGGCGAAGCGTGCGCGCGGCGGCAGCGGCCGGTACCCGACGTGCTCGTTGAGCGCAACGATCAAGCAACCGTGAGCTGTCCGGACTCCGGCCGCCTTTGTAGTTCCGATGCTCATACCATTCTTATACTCGAGCGTTGTGGCCTCGGCAGCGATCCTGACGATCGGCAACGAACTCGTGTCGGGCGACACGCCGAACACGAACGGCTCCTGGCTTGCCGCACGGCTGGAGAGCCTCGGCTTCTCGGTGCATTTGATCGCCGCGCTGCCCGACGACATCGGTCGTGTGAGCTCCTTTGTCCGGGCGCAGGCGGCCGAGGTGGACACGATGGTGGTTACGGGCGGGCTCGGTGGGACGCCGGATGACCTGACGCGCGAGGCGCTCGCAGCCGCGTTCGAGGTGCCTCAGGTCGAGGAGGTGGAGGTGGCTGCGGCGCTGCGCGCACGGTTTCCGAGTGACCCCGAGTACGCCGCGCGCTGGGCGCAGCTCCCCGAGGGAAGCCGCCCGCTTGAGAACCCGCTGGGCGGCGCTCCCGGCTTCATGATTCAGAATGTCTACGTGCTTCCGGGCCTGCCGTCCGAGATGGAAGCGATGTTCGGCCTCGTGGAGCCCGAGCTGGGACGGGCCGAGCCGATCACCTCCTGGCGCCGCATCTACCGCACGACGGAGAGCAGGATCGTCCGCGTCTTGCAGGCGATGGGAGAGCGTCATCCCGGGGTCCTCGTCGGCTCGTACCCCAGCTTCAGCCCGGACGGAAGTCAGGTGGAGGTGGTCGTCAAGTCCAACGACCCGGCAGCGCTCGCGACCGCCACGGCCTGGATCGAGGCCGAGCTGGACGAGGTGACGCGGGGCAGCTAAGCGCCTTACGTCTAAGGGGTAAACGCCTCCGGCGGGGCAAGGTGGCCGTCGCGTTCCACGTAACCATCCTTGCCGCCCACGACGAATAGGATCATGTCCTCCGCGCCCGCGTTGGAGATCTGGCGCGGAGTCGTTGCCTCGACGTGGCAGAGGCCACCGGGCCCCAGGTCACGCGTCTCGCCGGCCACGTCGAAGCGCGCCGTGCCGCGGTGCACGAAATAGAGCTCGTCCTGTGTGTCGTGAAAATGGGGCCGTCCGGCCACGCCCGGTGCGAACACGATCACGTTCACCCCGAATGCGGTGACGCCGAGCGCTTGCCGCACTTTGCGGAAACCGTAACCCTCTCCGAGCTCGTCGATCATTCCGAAGGCGTGGCCCACCGGCCACGACGCTAGCATCGACTCCATGTCCGTCGCCTCCCCCGAGACCTACCTGGCGGAGCTGAACGAGACCCAGCGTGAGGCCGTGCTCGCAACGGAGGGCCCGCTGCTCGTGATCGCCGGCGCGGGGTCCGGCAAGACGCGCGTGCTCACCTATCGCGTGGCGCATCTGATCAGGGCCTGCGGTGTGAAACCGAACGAGGTCCTTGCCATCACGTTCACCAACAAGGCGGCTGCGGAGATGCGTGCCCGCCTCGACCACCTGCTCGAAGGCCTCGCCCGCTCGATCTGGATCCTGACCTTCCACGCGGCTTGCGGCCGAATTCTCCGGCGCGAGGCCGCGCGCCTCGGCTACCGCTCGAACTTCACGATCTACGACCAGGCCGACCAAGTTCGGCTCGTCAAGGCTTGCCTCGAAGAGCTCGAGCGCGACCCCAAGCGCTTCGCGCCGCGCGGCATCCATGCCCAGATCTCCAACGCGAAGAACCAGCTCGTGCACCCGGAGGAGTACCGCCGTCGCGTGGCCTCGTTCTACGACCAGACGGTCGGCGACGTCTACGAGCTCTACCAGCGCCGCCTGTTCGCCTCGAACGCTGTCGACTTCGACGACCTGCTGATGCTCACCGTCACAGTCCTGGAGCGCTTCCCGGAGGCGTTGGAGCGCTGGCAGAAGGCCTTCCGCTACGTGCTCGTCGACGAGTACCAGGACACGAACCACGCCCAGTACCGGCTGCTGCAGCTGCTCGCAGGCAAGCACCGCAACGTCTGTGCCGTGGGCGACCCGGACCAGTCGATCTATTCGTTCAGAGGCGCCGACATCCGCAACATCCTCGAGTTCGAGCGTGACTTCGGCGAGACCCGCACGATCGCGCTCGAGCAGAACTACCGCTCCACGAACACGATCCTGAATGCGGCGAACGCCGTCATCGCGCACAACCGCGAGCGCAAGCCGAAGAACCTGTGGTCCGAGCTCGGGGAGGGAGAGCCCGTCCAGGCGATCGAGGTCGAGGACGAGCACGCGGAGGCGCGCTTCGTCGCGGCTCAGATTGCGTCCCTCGTCGAGGAGGGCTTCAACGCTCGCGAGCTCGCCGTCTTCTACCGGACGAACGCCCAATCACGTGTCTTGGAGGACGTGCTCGTTCGCCAGGGTGTGCCCTACCAGGTGATCGGCGGCCCGCGCTTCTACGAGCGCGCCGAGGTCAAGGATCTGATCGCGTACCTCCAGGTCATCGACAACGTCTTCGATGCCGTGTCCTTGCAGCGGATCGCGAACCGCCCTCGCCGCGGCATCGGCGACACGTCGCTCGCTCGCCTCCAGACCTACGCCGACACCCAGGGGATCAACCTGTGGGAGGCGCTTGGGCAGGCTGAGGAAGCCGGCATCGGTGGTGCCCCGCTCCGGGCTGTTCGCGGCCTGCATGCGCTGCTCGAGTCGCTGCAAGCGGGCGCGCTGGAGCTGACGGTTCCGGACGTGGTCGAGCGAGTACTCGAGCGAAGCGGCTATGTCGACGCGCTCCAGGCAGAGCGGACGATCGAGGCGCAGGGGCGAATCGAGAACCTGCAGGAGCTCGTCGGGGTAGCCCAGGAGTACCAGGCGACCGCGGCGCAGCCGAGCCTCTCGCACTTTCTCCAGGAGATCTCGCTCCACTCCGACCAGGACGCGATGCGGGAGGAGCAGAGCCTCGTGACGCTCATGACCCTCCACAACGCCAAAGGCTTGGAGTTCCGGGCTGTCTTCATGATCGGGATGGAGGAGCAGATCTTTCCGCACTCCCGCTCCATCGAGGAGCAAGGGATCGAGGAAGAGAGGCGGCTCTGCTACGTCGGCATGACCCGGGCACAGGAGCGGCTCGTCCTCATCCACACCGTCGCCCGCTCCCTGTACGGCAACCGCAGCTACAACCTGCCGTCCCGTTTCCTGGACGAGTTGCCGGGGGAGGGCGTCGAGCGCCAGCGGCTCCGGCCGGCGTCGTGGTCGTCCTACGGTGCGTCGGCGGGCATCGAGCCCCGAGCCGACGTGCCACAGTTCTCGACCGGAGAGTCGGTCCGCCACGGCACGCTGGGCGAAGGTGTCATCACCCGGATCGAGCCCGGTGGCGTCGTGACCGTCCGCTTTGGCAACGACGGCAGCGAGCGGAAGCTGATGCTGGACTACGCGCCGCTGGAGAGGGTTCCCTGAGCGCGGTCGAGATTCGACCGTGCGTGCCGGACGAGGTCGTTGCCGGCCTGACGCCGATCTTCCACTTCTTCGGGCGCGTCCCCACCGAGGAGTCGCTCGACGGCTTCATCCGCGTGCTTCCGGCGGAGCGGCTCCACGCCGCGTGGGAAGACGGTCGCGCGGTCGGAGGCGCCGGCGCGTTTCCGTTTCAGCTCACGGTTCCGGGGGGACGCGTTGCTGCCGCCGGCGTGACGACGGTTGGCGTGCTGCCGACGCACCGGCGCCGCGGCCTCCTGCGCGGGATGATGCGGGCCCAGCTCGACGACATCCACGAGCGCGGCGAGCCGGTGGCCTATCTGTGGGCGTCCGAGGCGACCATCTACGGTCGCTTCGGGTACGGCATCGCGTCCCTGAGCGGGGAGATGGAAATACCGCGGAACCGCGCTGCGTTCCACGCGCCTGTCGAGTCGGCCGGACGGCTGCGGCTGGTGGACTACGAGGAGGCGCTGGAGCTCGTGCCGGCGGTGTACGAGCAGGTCGCGCTCGAGACGCCAGGCATGTTCGCGCGCTCGCGCGACTGGTGGGAGGCCCGCGCGCTCGCCGATCCCGAGTGGCGGCGCGGGGGAGGGGGTGAGATGGTGCGCGTGATTCTCGAGGAGGACGGGCGGACCGGCGCCTACGCCCTCTACCGCCTGCATCCCGGGTTCGAGCACGGGACCTCCACGGGTCGGGTCAACGTGATCGAGGCGATGGGAGTTTCGCCTCAGGCGATGCAGCAAATCTGGCGATACCTTCTGGACGTCGACTGGATGGACCGGGTCGGGGCCAGGTTGCTGCCGGTGGACCACCCGCTCTTCTTTCTGCTCGCCGAGCCCCGGAGGATGCGCTTCACGCTGGAGGACGCGCTCTGGGTCCGCCTCGTGGACGTCGGCGCTGCCCTCGGGGCTCGCTCGTACGCGAGCGACGAGAGCATCGTCCTGGACGTGCTCGACGACTTCTGCCCCTGGAATGGTGGCCGGTGGCGGCTCGAGGGCGGGACCGCCGCGCGGACGGAAGACGCTGCCGAGCTGCGGCTCGACGTCTCCACGCTCGGCTCTGTGTACCTCGGCGGGTTCACGTTCGCGCAGCTCACGCGTGCCGGAAGAGTGGAGCAGCTCGTTCCGGACGCACTCGAGCGCGCGGACCGGCTGTTCCGAACGGGTCGTGCGCCGTGGTGCCCGGAGATCTTCTGATGGAAGGCCCTGCGACGGTGACGCTGCGCACGCCCACCGACGAGGAGCTGAAGCCGTTCTTCAACACGGGGGCGGCCGCGTTCGGCGGCGAGATCAAGGAGGAGGACATTCCCAGGTGGCGGTCGGTCTTCGACCTCGACCGCCTGATATGGGCCTTCGACGGCGAGCTGCCGGTAGCCACGGCGGCCGCGCACACGTTC
>JACCTQ010000242.1 GCA_013812265.1 Actinomycetota bacterium | reverse complement strand
CCCGCGCGGATCCGGGCCGCGATGACCCGCATCGAGGTGAACGGCCCGCTTGGCGCGCTCTCGTACTCTCCGGGCGGCGACTCATCGGGGCTCGAGCCAGTGCTCGTCACCGTGCGTGACGGGCGCTTCGAGCGGGTTGGCGAGGCCAGGAGCTCCTAGGACGCCCCTGCGTGGATCCGGCTCGGGGCATCTCGGAGCGGCCCGCCGGAGCGGCCGGCGCGTGCGGCGAGAATCTCTGCCAGGATGGAGATTGCGGTCTCGGCGGGGGTCTCGCCGCCGATGTCGAGCCCGGCGGGGCCCCGGATCCGCTCGAGCTGGTCCTCCGCTACGCCGGCCTCGAGCAGCCGCTGGCGCCGTCGCGCCTGGTTTCGACGCGACCCGAGCGCGCCGACGTAGAAGGCGTCGCTCCGAAGCGCGCCGGCTAGCGCGGGGACGTCGAACCGGTCGTCGTGAGTCAGCACGACCACCGCGGTGGCGTAGTCCGGCTGAACGTGCGCCAGCGCCTCGTCCGGCCATGCCACGACGATCTCGTCCGCGCTCGGCACCCGCTCGGCGGTTGCGAACTTGGCGCGGGCGTCGGTGACGATGGTCCGCCAGCCGAGCTGCCCGGCCGAGTGGCAGAGCGCCTCCGCCGTGTCCACTGCACCGAAGACGAGAAGTCTGGGCGGGGGAGCGAGCACTTCCGCGAACACCAGGCCCTCGGCCTCGGCCAGCACGCGGCTTCGGCCGCTACGAATCAGCTCGCTCGCCCGGTCGGCGACGCCGTCCAGCGCGTCGCCGTAGCGCTCGCCGCTCTCGTGGACGAGGAGCTTCTCCCCGACGGCCAGGCCCGACAGGACGGTGAACAGGACGGCTCGGCCTGCGCTGTCCTCGATCGCAAGGAGCCGCTCATGGAGCTCCGTTCGGGCACGCTCCACGAAGACGTCGATCTCGCCCCCGCACGGGAGTCCGACGCTGAAAGCCAGGTCGTCGGAGATGCCGTACGACACCAGGCGCGGCGCTTCGCCGCGGAGGACGCGCCGCGCGTGCTCGTAGACGTCGCTCTCCACGCAGCCTCCGGACACCGACCCGGCCAGCTCGCCGCCCTCCGACACTGCGAGCTTCGCGCCGACGGGGCGTGGGGCGGAACGACGTGTCGCTACGACCGTCGCCAACGCCACGTCCTCGCCTCGCCGGCGCCAGCGCTCGATATCGGCAGCCACTTCACGCATGCCGAAATCGTAGCGAGCCGTGCCGGTTACGCTGTCCGCGTGGATCCGCCGGAGCGGCGACACCCGACGCTCGAGCGGCTGCGCAGCCGAAAGGAACGCCACGCCCAACGTGGGCGGCTGTACCGGTGGGGCACCGTTATCGTCGGCTCGCTGCTCGTCCTGGTCGGTGTGGTGATCATCCCCGTACCGGGACCGTGGAGCCTTCCGCTCGTCCTCGTCGGCCTCGCGATGCTTGCGCTCGAGTTCGACTGGGCCGAGAGGTTCCTCGAGCGGATGGTGGAGCGTGCCGAAGCGGCCAGGCAGGCGGCGAGCGACGCAACACTGCTCCAGAAGCTCCTTACGTCCGCGCTCTTCGTGCTGGCCGCCGCGGCGGCCATCGCTGCCGTGTTTGTCTGGGACGTACCACTCCTGCCTGTCTAAGCCTGGATCCACCGTTTTGAGCGGGCGTCGTGCCCGTCTGAGCTCGCCAGGCCGCTTCCCGGCTGAGCGAGGCGGGACCGCGTGCCGCTGGTTGCGCCTCACTCAGCCGGTGCGCTTCGCGCTGCGAGCTTCCCGTCCGGGCCTCGGGCCCGCCCGGCAAGCTCCCAGCGCCCCCTGGCGGCCCAGCCGAGCACGCCGCGGTCACCCAAAACGGTGGATCCAGGCTAAGAGCCTATTCCGCTAGGAAGGCGCCCTCGCTCGCACGGCGAAGTCCGATCTCGTTGCGAGACTCGAGTCAAGTCGTCTGAAGTGGTGTAACGCCTTCAGCTCGTCGATCGCGGGTCAGGCTGGCTGGAGGACGCGTACCTCCTTCCCTTCGTAGCCGCGCTCGTCCTCATCGAGGATGAGCGCCAGCGATTCGGCTGAGAGGTAGCGGCGGCCGACGAGCGATTAATCGTTCTGTTCGATCAGCAGCGCGCCGGCGAGCCGGATCGCGGAGGCGTCGTTGGGAAAGATCCCGACGACGTCGGTGCGGCGGCCGATCTCGCGGTTGACCCGTTCGAGCGGATTCGTGCTCCGCAGC
>JACCTQ010000282.1 GCA_013812265.1 Actinomycetota bacterium | reverse complement strand
ACGCTCCCAGGAGACGCGCGGCACGCTCGAGGTCGCCCTCGGCCGTCGCGATCTCGGCGAAGCCTTCGAGGCAGTACGCGAACATCTCGCGGTAGCCGAGCTCCTGTGAGACCTCGAGGCTCCGCCGGGCCTTGGCAGCACTCGTGCTGCTGGTGGGGATCCTGGAGCTTCCGACAGGGGACGAGAGGCGAGGTTCTCGCGGCGCTCGAGGGGCCTGGACGACCCCGAGTCCGCATTCCGGCGCCCCGAGGCCGTGCACGTACTCGTGTAGCGCCCGGCAGACCAGCGCCTTCTGACGACTCGCGGCTGCCGGAGAAGAGGGGAAGCCGCCACGCGGTCCCTCACATGACGTTTAGACGGCGCGCATCCGCGAAATTCCATCCCGGAAGACACCGAAAGGAGCCGACGATGAAGATGCGTGTGATTCCGACGAATGTCCACGGCGTGGTCGACTACGTCACGGCCCCAGCACTGGCAGCGGCGCCCGGGCTCTTCCGTCTCGACGGAGAGCGCGCATCCGCGCTGCCGCCACGCCTTGCCGGAGCAGGAGCCGCCGTCTACAGCGCCCTGACCGACTACGAGCTCGGCGCCAGGCGGGTCATCCCGATGCGCGTACACCTCCTTCTCGACGCGCTCAGCGGGACCGCGCTCGCGAGCGCGCCGTGGGTCTTCGGCTCTGCTCGCCGGGGGGCGCGACACTGGCTGCCGCACGCGATTGCCGGCGCCGCCGAGGTGGCACTGTCGCTCACGACCAAGACGGAGCCCCGCGCAGCCACTCGGCTCGAACGCGCCGCAGCCGCCTTTCGCGCACTGCCTCCAGCCCAGCGCTTCGCTGCGATGGCGGTGCCGATCGTGCTTGCCGGCGGGCTCGCGTACGCCGGCCGTCGTCGGCTCTGGCAGATGCTGGCCCTGGCCGCCGATGCGGTCGAGGAGGGTGCAGATCTGATCGAAGACGCGGCCGACTTCGTCGAGGACGCGGCGGAGGACCTCGCCGACGCGGCCAGGGAGCGCGCAGAGGGGAACGGCGACGCCGGTCGATAGAGACTTTACATCAAAAGTGATATACTGGCCTTGTGACGGCCGGACGGCTCCTGCACGCCGCGCGTAAGCGGCATGGCCTGACCCAGCATCAGCTCGCGGCCCGAGCGCGAACTTCTCAGGCTGCGATCTCGCGGATCGAGCGCGATCTCGTGTCGCCTTCTGTCGCAACGCTCGCCCACCTTCTCGACCTGATGGGTGAAGAGCTTCAGTTGTCAGCAGAGCAGATCGACTACGGGCACGACCGCACGCTTCTCCGCCATAATCTCATGCGCTCCCCTTCCGAGCGGCTGGATCACGGCGTCGCCTTCACGAACTTCGTGCTCCGCAACCGCGGGGCAGCCACGCGTGCCTGAGTTTCATCCCAAGGCCATTCTTCGGGCCCTGGTCGACCGCGAGGTCGACTTCGTCCTCATCGGTGGCCTTGCCGGAATGGCCCGCGGTTCCGCGTACCCGAGCTTCGACGTCGACATCGCATACGAACGCGGGACCGAGAACTTGGAGCGGCTGGCCAGCGCACTTCAGGACCTTCAGGCGACACTGCGCGGTGCACCGCCCGACCTCCCGTTCGTGATCGACGCTAAGACGCTCGCGAACGGGGCGCATTTTACGTTCCAGACGCCTTTCGGGTCGCTCGACATCCTCACGGACCCAGACGGGGCCCCGCCGTACGTCCACCTTCGTCGCGCAGCCGGTGAGCCGGTCGAGCTCGAGGGCGAGCGTGTGCTCGTCGCCTCGCTCGACCATCTCATCGCGATGAAAGAGGCGGCCGGCCGGCCCAAGGACAAGCTGATGGCCACGGAGTACCGCGTCCTCTCGGACGAGCTTCGCGCTCCGCGAGCCTCTTCGTAGCGGCCCCCCCCCAGGGCGCGCGCGCCGCGACCCCTAGGGGGCGGCCCCCTCGCGCAGGATCTTCTCGTAGGCGTCCGACTCCTGGGTCACCGCCATGCCGGCGCGCTCGTATAGCCGTGTGGCGCCGGTCGGGCTCTCCGCGTCCACGAAGAGCGCCGCCCTCGTCTGCCCCTTGCCCCGGAGTGCGACGAAGCTCGCGTGCAAGAGCGCCAGCCCCAGCCCGCCGCGCCGCCACGGGCGTCGAACGCCGAGCACGTTGATCCAGCCGCCGTCCTCCCGGATCCCGCACAGCGACACGCCCGCGATCTCGTCCCCGGCAAAGGCGAGCAGCCAGAGCGACGGGTCGTGATCCTTCCGCTCGATCGACCACGCACGCCACTCGTCGTACGGGTAAGGCACGTGGTCCCAGTGGTCGCGGAACGCCTCCTCGACGGCTTCGAAGACCGCCTGCTCGCGGTCGGGAGTCAGCGTCTCGAGGCGGATCCCGTCGGGCCACTGAGGTGCGGGAGGATCTCGGTCGAGCTCGATTTCCATCTTCCAGAAACGCCGCGCGTGCACGTAGCCGTGCGCCTCCAGGAACAGCCGGCCACTCGGATCCCTCAGGCCAGCCTCCTGGCTCACGACCACCGGCGCCTCGATGGGAGCGTCCTCGCTCAGCTCCCGCGCCCGCTCTTCCACGAGACCAACGAGGTGCCTGCCGAGGCCCCGGCCGCGATGTGCCGGCGAAACCGTTACGAACGAGCGCAGCTTGCCGGGCGCCCGCGCGCGCAGAAAGCCGTAACCGGCCGCGCTCCCTTGCTCGTCGAAGACGAGCCAGACGTTTCGCTCCAGATCCGCGAGCCGCCAGGAGACGGCCAGGTCGTCCTCGGTCTGCTCGGTGAAACCCCAGTCGCGGAGCTCGACGTCGTGTATCAGCGCCGCGGCCGGGCCGAGGTCGTCCATGGTCGGCCGGCGCACCCGGTAGCCCGGAAGCGCAGAGGGTGGGGTCTCGGCAACGTCTCTCGTCATGGCTGGAGCGGCGCGCGTCCGGCCGCGCCTCCAGCAAACGAGCGTAGCCGATTGGTTTCCCGGTCGCCCAAACCGCAACTCGGTTGGTGGCGCTGCCGGATGGGCGCCGGCGAGTGCAAGCCGGGAGGAAAGATACGGCCCAGAAACGTCGGAAAGTATGCATTGGATCAGCATTTCTGTGCATATAATCAAGAGATGGTGAAACGTACGTCACTGAACCTCGACCTCCGGCTGGTGGCGGAAGCCCGCGCAGTTCTGAGTACGCGCGGGACGACCGACACGATCCACGCAGCTCTCGCGGACATCGTCCGACGCGAGCGACTGCGCGAGCTCGCCGAAGAGCGATTCGACGACCTGACGCCCGAGGCGCTTGCGGAACTTCGCGCGACGCGCTAGATGCTTATGGAGCTGGCCGACACGAGCGCCTGGACCAACCGCCGCAAGGATCCGGCCGTCATGGACGATTTCAGCGGTCGACTGCTCGCGGGCGAGATCGCTACCTGTCCGATGGTAGAGCTGGAGCTGCTCTGGTCAGCTCGCGACGAGGGTTCCATGCGGGATCTCCGTGCCCGGCTCGAGTCGCTCGAGCAGATTCCGATCGAGCAGCGCGAGTGGCGGCGAGCAACTGACGTCTTCGGTGAGCTTGCCGCGAGCGGTCCGCTGCATCACCGGCAGGTGAAGCTTCCAGATCTTCTCGTTGCTGCAGCCGCCGAGTCGGCAGGCGTGGCGGTCTGCCACTACGACGCCGGCTTCGACCTGATTGCAGAGGTCACCGGTCAGCCCGTCCGGGCGATCGCGCCACTCGGATCGCTCGAGTAGGCGGCCCCACGGGTAGCGCCCACGAGCATCTGCCCCCGTGAGAGTCAGGCGACGCGCATGCGGAACGACCGGCTCACGGTGAGCGCTCCCACCGCCACGCGGATCGAGCCCGAGACGACCTTGCCGCGCGCGCTCGCCGGGAGCGCCCAGCCACACTCCGCCGCCCCGCTCCGGAAACCAGAGCGA
>JACCTQ010000264.1 GCA_013812265.1 Actinomycetota bacterium | reverse complement strand
CGAATGAGGGCGGCTGCTCGATCAGGGCCGCTGCTGAGCGCTTCAATGTCTCGCCGGCGACGGCGCATCGTTGGTGGCATCGCTGGTGCGAGGCCGGTGAGGAGGCGCGGCGGGCGCTGTCGTGTCTGTTCGATCGCTCGAGCCGTCCGGGCCGCTCGCCGCGTCAACTCGCCCCGCAGCTCGAGGAGGCGATCTGCGCCTGTCGCCGCGAGACGGGTTGGGGGCCGAGGTTGGTCGCCGGCGCGACCGGCTTTGCACACTCGACTGTCTCGAAGGTGCTCCGCCGAGCCGGGATCTCGCGGCCGCCGCGGCCGGGCAAGGAGCCAGCCAACAGGTACGAGTGGCCCTGCCCCGGTGACCTGCTGCACATGGACACGAGCCGCTACGCGCGCTTCCTGCGGCCGGGCCACAAGGTGACCGGCGACCGCTCCCAGCGCCACCGCAACTGGATGCGGTCCGAGACCAGGGTCGGCTACGACTACGCGCACGCGATCGTCGACGACCACTCCCGGCTCGCCTACGTCGAGCTCCATCCCGACGAGAAAGCCGCGACGGTGACCGGCTTCCTCGAACGCGCGCTCGCCTTCTTCGCCCAGCACGAGATCGTCGCGCGCCGGCTGATGACCGACAACGGCTTCAGCGACGTCAAGAACCGCTCGCTGCGCGAGCTGCTCGCCGCCCACCGCGTCCGACATCTGACCACCGAGCCCTACCGGCCCCGCACCAACGGCAAGGTCGAACGCTTCCACCAAACGATGGGCCGCGAGTGGGCCTACGGACTCGCCTACCGCTCACATCGAACCGCAACCAGGCGCTGCCACACTGGCTCAACCACTACAACCGGACACGGCCACACAGCTCGCTCGGAAACCGGCCCCCGATCAGCCGCGTTCACAACGTCCGTGGGTAGGACAATTAGCTACAGGAGCCGGGCTCCGCGTTGCACACGGCGAAGGTCTCGGTGGCCCAGCCGCGGTTACCCCGGACGTCCTCGACCTTGACCCTCAGGGCGTAGACGTCGTCGGCCAGCCGGCGTGTGTCGAGAGCCGGCGCAACGACGAACTCGTAACGGCCGGGCGCCGACATGTACTGCACGTTTCCGAAGCGTGGCTTGTTCTGATACGTCCCCCGCGCGTACACCCGCCAGAAGTCCCGGTTGAGCGGAAGCCCGTAGCGGAAGTCGACGACCGTCGTCTCGGGGACGGGCCTGCGGCCCGACAGTGAGGTCAAGGACCAGGACACGAGAGCGGGCGTCACGGGCAGCCCGTTCCAGCTTCCGGGGACGGGAAGCGACGGCACGTCGTGTGCCACTGCGGCAACGGAGACGGGTCCTGCCACCTGACGAGGAGCTAGACGCCGTCCCTGAGGATCGCGAAACACGAGCTCGGCAACGCGCGGCTTCGTCGTGTCGCGGTAGGGGGTCAGCCGGCCGAGCGTGAGCGGATTGACAGGACGACCCCCACGGATCTCCGTGAGATGCACATGGGCGGCAGGACCCTGGACATAGCCGAGCACGGTCCTGCGAGCGATGACGCGGCGGTTCTCGACGAGGATGGGCGCCACGTGCTGGTACTGGAAGATCCCGCCCGCCGACCGCACCACGACGTATGACTGGGTCACGTTCTTCGTAACGCCCGACTCGACGGGATACACCGGCGTCCCGGGCGCTGCCGAGATGTCGATGCCGTTGTGGAAGGAAAAGGCACCGTTGCCACCGAGCCCCTGGTCGTCCAGGACACCGTGGCGGAACACGGTGCGCGGGTCTCCGAAGTTGCCCCGGACCGGGTGCTCGACGTCGAACGGCGCGACCGGCCAGCCGTACGCCGAGGCGCCGGGAGCCGCGACGAGAGCCGCGAACAGAATGACGGCGAGCTTTCTACGCAATGACCTGAACCTGACCTGTGCTGACCCCTTGCATGACCCAATACGACTCTTCCGCCTGCGAGCGGTTAGCCGTACCCGCAATTCAGGGTAGCCAGACGGGCGTCTAGCGGCAATGCGCGTGTCGACAGGCGCCAGGGCTACACTCGATCGAGTGGCTGCAATCGAGGTGATTCCCGACCAGACCATCAGGGTCCTCGATCACGGGTTCGTCCGCCTGGACGCGTCTATGGCGGACGACCTATCCGTGGTGAACGGCGCTCGCGTCTCCTTCGCTCGGCGAAAGCTCGAGGTGGACGAGGCGGACGAGGGGCTGATCCGCTTCCTCATGCGCGACCGGCACGGGACGCCGTTCGAGCACAACGCCTTTCGGTTTCACGTGCGCGCACCGATCTTCGTGGCGCGCGAGTGGTTCCGCCACCGGGTCGGCTCGTTCAACGAGTTCAGCATGCGCTATGCCCGTGCGACGGACGAGTTCTACGTCCCCGAGCCAGAGGACGTTCGCACCCAGGTTGGGAAGCCCGGCGCGTACTCGTTCGACCCAGTGGATCCAGCCGTGGCCGAGACGACGCGCGAGCAGCTGCAGGAGGTCTACGAAACGGCGTATGCGGCCTACGAGCGACTTGTCGAGCTCGGAGTGGCGCGAGAGCTCGCCCGTGCGGTTCTGCCGGTCGGCGCGTACACGGAGTTCTTCTGGACGGTCAACGCTCGCTCCCTCATGAACTTCGTCTCTCTGCGCTCGGCCGAGACGGCGCAGCGCGAGATCCGTCGCTATGCCGACGCATGCGAGGAGTTTTTCGCCGAGCGCATGCCGGTCACGCACGCAGCGTTCCAGGCGAGTGGGCGCGTCGCACCTTGAGTGACGATTGATCGCTTGACGATTGAGCGCTCCGCGATCAATCCTCTATTGAAACCCGGTCGCTGGGCCTAGGCTTCGCTCGGCTGGACCGTTCTCAGGACCACCGGCGCTCGCTTCACTCCCGGGCTCTCGGCTACCACGACCCACCCGCCTCGGTCGAATTCCTTGAAGCGGTACGGCGCGTTCAGCGGCACGGTCGTCGTCCCAGCGTGCACTCGGAACCGGCCGCACGAGACCGCCGGCCGCCCGTTCTTCGTCAGGAAGAGCTCGTAGAAGCCGTCTTGGGGCAGCTCGGCCAGGCCTCGTACCTTCATCTCCATGGGCCAGTTGCCGGCCGCATCGATCTCGCCCACGACAAGGGAGGCACGAGCGTTCGGGGCCGCCGAAGTCCCGCGCAGCTCGACGGTGTAGTCGACGTCGAGGCTTGCCCGCTCGTACCCGACGACGTAGCCCCCAACCAAGGCGGCGATGACGAGGGATGCGGCAAGCGCTAGCACGCCCCAGCGACGGCGTCCGATGGCGCTCACGCGAGCGGAGGGGCGGGTCGGCTCGGCGAGCGCCGGTGACAGCTCGGGCGGTGGGCCGACCCGGAGCAGCAACTCGTGCACCCCGCGTAGCCGCTCCAGCTCGTCGGAGGGGAGATCGTCTCCGATCAAGTCGCGAAGATCCGGTCGCTCGCTCACCGAAGCTCACTTTCCAGAAGATCGGCGAGACGTGCGAGGCCGCTTCGCGTCCGCGTCTTGACGGTGCCGAGCGGTGCGTTCACGAACTCCGCGACTTCGCTCTGCGAAAGGCCTCCCCAGTACGCGAGCTCCAGCACGGTTCGCTCGTGGTGCGGGAGCTCCTCGAACGCTCGGTGAACGCGCCACGCCACCCAATCGGCCTCGGCCCGCTCCTCGGGCCCCACGTCCCCCGACGGGCTGTCTGCCGGCTCGACGACCGGCTCGACGCGCGCCCGTCCTCGATCGATGATCGCGTTGCGAGCGACCGCGTAGAGCCACGGTGCACCCGGACCCCGGTCCGGGCGATACGTCTTCGCTGAGCGCCAGATCGACGCGAAAGTCTCCTGCACGGCGTCCTCCGCCCGCCCTCGGTCACCGATCCTGCGCAGAGCCAGGCTGAAAACTGGGCGCGCGTAGCGATGATAGAGCGCGGTGAACGCGTGCTCGTCGCCGAGGCCGACCCTCCGGATCAGTTCTCCGTCCGTGAGACTTTCGGCCGCCATTACGGGAATATTGAGCGAAACGCGCGAGGGCGCCTCGATGGTAAGGGCAAGCTGCATCTCTCTTTCATTGCTACGAGGGCGGTAACGCTTTGGATTGCAGCAGCCTGCCCCCGTCGACGACAAGGCTCGTGCCCGTCACGAACGAAGCGCCGGCCATGTAGACCACTGCGGCTGCCACATCCTCGGGCGAGCCAACCCGCCCGAGCAGCGTCTCGGCGGCACGTCGGTCCTCTTGGTCGGCCGCCACTGCAACGGGTCCCGGCGCAACGCCGCAGACGCGAATCTCAGGCGCGAGCGCCCGCGCGAGTACCCGCGTGAGCATCGCCTGCGCCGCCTTGGCGGCGCAATGGGCGGCGAACGACGGCCACGGCTGGTAAGCCGCCACGTCCTCGATGTTGACGACGACCCCGCGGCTCGCGCGAAGATGCGGCGCGGCGGCCTGAGTGACGAAGAACGTTCCCTTCGAGGTGGCTCCGAAGGCGGCATCCCAATCCGCTTCCGTCACCTCGGCGACAGCTCTCGGGATGAACCCCTCGGCCGCGCCGTTCACGAGCAGATCCAACCCGCCAAGCTCGTCGACGGCCGCTGCGACGAGCGAGCGAGCCTCAGCGGCTACGGCAAGGTCGCCACGCGCTCGTCCTGCGGCCAAGACAGACCAGCCGCCCGCCTGCAGGCGGGCGGCGACTGCCGAGCCGACTCGGCCCGTCCCGCCGGTCACAAGCGCGCGCATGCGCCGACTGATACCACGCGGCACGCATCGACGGTTGGGCAGGAGCATGAAAAGCGATCGCGAAATCTCCGTAATCGACGTGTAAAAGCTCGCGCCGACTCACAACCCCGGGTCGTCGCGGGCGTCAGACTTAGTGTCAGCCAAGTGTTAGGGGGTACGGCAATGCGCAAGTTTCTCCTCGTACCAACCGCTCTGCTCGCACTCGCATTCGCATCGAACGCGGCTGCCGCGACGAAGGATGTACGGATCGTGAAGACGGGGTTCTCGCCGATTTCGCTCCAGGTCAACGCAGGCGACACGGTCAGATGGACGAACCGTGACACCACCAGCCACCAGGTCGTGTCCGACCGCGGCGCGTTCGTCTCGACCATCCTCGCGCCCGGCAAGACCTTTAGCTTCACCTTCAAGGCTGCCGGGACCTATCGGTACCGCGATGCGCTGGAACCGGCGGAGCGCGGGGCCGTCACCGTGAAGGGGCTTCCGCCGACGGTGTCGATCGGCGCGTCGTCGCCAATCGTCGTCTATGGCGCGGAGATCAAGATCTCGGGCCTCGTCTCGAGTCTCAAGGCGGGCGAGCAGGTGACGCTCTGGGCCCAGCCGCACGGCCAGTCCTCGTTCGTCCAGATCGCCGTCCTCACGACGGTCACCGGCGGCGCATGGGACTACAACACCAAGCCGACCGTGCTGACGACCTACCAGGCACGGTCCAAGAACGCGGCGAGCCAGCCGGTCGTCGTGCAGGTGAAGCCGAAGATATCGCTGCTTCCCGGCAAGCGCGGCTACTTCTACGCCCGTGTCTCCGCAGGAGTCTCGTTTGCGGGTAAGACCGTGTACCTGCAGCGACGGACGCTGTTCGGTCAGTGGGTCAGTGTTCAGCGTCTCACTCTCGGCAGCCAGTCGGGCCGGATCTTCAAGGTCCCGCGCCGCAAGGGCACGTGGAGCTACCGGATCTTCATGGGTGTGGACGCAGCGGGCTCCGGCTACCTGGAGAGCTGGAGCGGAACGCAAACCGTTCGTCGTAAGTAGTTCGAGCCCCGGGGCGGGAGGCGTCACGCGCCTGCCGCCCCGGAGACCCTGCGAAAAGGAACAGCAAGCTGGTTCCGCGCCGGCCGGCTATATGCTCCCCGTCTCGTTTTCGGTCGAGTAAAGGAGCTCCATGGCCACGCCTGCCTACAACTACGACGAGATCACGGCCCGCGAGCTGAAGCCGAGCCTCTTCGAGCTCGACGGTATCTCGCGTGAATCGATCGAGGCTCACTACAAGCTGTACCAGGGATACGTGGCGAAGCGGAACGAGATCCTCGGCAAGCTCGCCGAAGTCGACCTCAATAGCGCCAACCAAGTGTACTCGGAGGTGCGGGCGCTCAAGGTCGAGCTCTCGTTCGCGCTCGGGGGGATCAAGAACCACGAGATCTATTTCGAGCACCTCGGTGGCGACGGGGGCGCACCCGACGGCCCCATCGCCGCCCTCATCAAGCGCGATTTCGGCTCCGTCGAGGGTTGGCGCGCCGACCTGAAAGCGACCGGCATGAGCGGCCGTGGGTGGGCCTGGACCGCCTACGACTGGGACGAGGGCCGCCTGTTCAACTATCTGGGCGATACCCAGAACACCTACCCGATCTGGAACGCCACCCCGCTCATCGCCTTAGACGTCTACGAGCACGCCTACTTCCTCGACTACCAGACCGATCGCAGCTCGTACATCGACGCGTTCTTCAACAACCTCGACTGGACGACGATCAACGACTGGGTCTCGAAGTACCAGATCTCGATCAAGTAAACGGAGTGCGATCGTGGTGACCGAGCGATGGTCGGTGGAGGCGCGCTTTGCCGCGCGCGCGCCTGGTGACGCTGCGAAGCGCCGACGGAGCCGCGCTTCGCGCGGCGCGGGCCCGATCTTGGTGAGAATTCGAAGGGCCGGCGGAGCCGGGCTTTGCCCGGCGGGAGCCTCAGAGCGAGGCGGGAGAACCTGCGGTGAAGAAGGGGGCTCAGGGGGGAAACATGGTTTCCCCTCTGCTTTGTGACGACGGTCTTGCTCATCGTCGCCGGCTACCTCGCCGGCAGCATGCCGTTCGGATACTGGCTCGTTCGGGTCATCAAGGGCGTCGATATCCGCAGCACGGGTAGCGGGAACATCGGTGCCTCGAACGTTTGGCGGACCTACGGTCCGCGACTCGGTGCCTTGGTGGCCGCGCTCGACGTGCTGAAGGGATTTGTGCCCGCCCTGCTGGCCGCAACTCAGGTGGGGGCGCTCGCCGGCGTGCTGGCCGGCGGAGCCGCGATGCTCGGGCACTCCAGGCCACTATTCCTCGGCTTTGCCCGCGGTGGCAAGATGGTTGCCACCTGCGGAGGCGCGTTTCTCGGCATCGCGCCGGTTGTGGGCCTGCTGGGAGTCGTGATCTGGCTCGCTGTCTTCGGCCTCTTCCGGTACGCCTCGGTCGCGTCGATCGCGGCAGCGGTCGCGCTCCCCGCTCTCGCGGTCGTGCTCGATCAACCCTGGCCGGTGGTCACCTTCGCCGCCGTGGCGGGCGCGGCGGTGATCGTCCTCCACCGGGAGAACATCAAGCGTCTTCGCCTCGGAACCGAGCGCCGGATCTCCTTACGGGTTCGCCGCCGCAGCGAGGCGACGGCCCGCTAGGCGGTCCTGAGCCATTCTCCCAACTCCGTGTGGTGCGTGGGTGCTGTCGACTCGAAGAGCTCCCGACGCAGCTCCCCTACCGTGCCGAACCGCTCCGCGACGACGTCGTGGTTGTGGATCGTCTCGAAGTTCAGCTGCCGGGACAGAAGGAAATCACCGTCGTCGAGCTCCGGGTAGCGCTGCAGCGCGCCGCTGAGGGCATGCCGGACAGAATCCTCGACGAACCGGGGTTGCAGGTGCGCGTGCTCGACGACGAACAGCTCGTCCGGTCGCTTGAGCAGCTCGTAGACCGGCGAGCTCATCGAGCGCTCGACGATCTCGACCAGTGTCTCCGCGTTCACGGGATGCGTGGTTCCGGCGTACAGGGTCCCGCGCCCTCGCTGGTTATGCGTGGCCAGCGGAACGAGCTCGAGGATCCGGTCCACCTCGGAACCGTCGAAACCGGCGCCGAGCAGCCGCTCGCTCGCCGCTCCCCGGACGAGCCCCTGCGCACACGGGCAGGCGTTGATCCCGGTCGCCTCCACGCCGACCACCCGGCGCACATGCGGCCCGTTTGCCGCCGCAATCCCGATGATCGACACCATCTCCTGCGTGGCTAGCCCTGACACCGGGGTTATGCGCTCGATGGGATAGCGGGCCACGATTCTCGTCTCGGCGCGGAGCGCACGTTGACGAGCGACGATCTGCCGCGCGATGTGCTCGGCCAGCTCCTCGACGAGGAACGCCTCTCCCATGACGATCTCGTCGATCGCCTCCTCGAAGAGCTCCGGAAAGCGCGACATGTGAACGCCTTTTTGCGAAGGATCGAGATCGACCGAGCAATCGATCTCCGCCGCGATCAGCTTCTCGGCTTCTCCATGGCGAAGCCGAATCGCCTTGCTCAGCCCCTGCACTCCTGCTCGAGACAGTCCTATGCGCACGTCCGGTGCGGACGCCTGCAAATCTCCGGTCAGGATGCTTTGATCCACGAAGACGGAAAGTAGCACCGGCTTCGATGACCACTGACACCGCTTTCGCGCGCCTTGTGTCGCTCGCGTGCCACGACCTTCGCACGCCGCTGGCGACCGTGCACGGGTGGGCGCGGACGCTTCCGCGCCTCACGGACCTCGACGAGCGGGCGGCGCGGTACGTCGACATGATCGCCACCGCCTCGAGCGATATGGCGGATCTCCTCGACCTCCTTGCGCTCGCTGCCCGTATCGAAGCGGGGCGGTACGAACCCGCTCTGCGGGACGTCGGAACGCTCGAGCTCGCAGACCTAACGGCCGAGCGGCTCGGTGTCGAGCGCGTGCACCTCGAGGGCGGGGGCGGAAGCGTCTCAGTGGATCCGAAAGCGGCGCAGCAAGCGCTCACCGGGCTGGTGGCCTGCGCATTGCACCAGGGCCGCCTGCAAGAGGTCGGCATCACCGCTGACAGCTCCGGATTCGTCATCGGCCCCGTCGAGGCCGGCACTGCATCTACCTGTCTCGGAGACGACCTCCGCGATTTCGGCGCCGCTGCGGCAGTGCGCGTTGTCGATGCCCTCGGGGGCACGGTCGAGGCCGTAGGGGAAACTCTCGTCGTCCGCCTGCGTGCCGCTACTTCAGCAGGCGAGACAGGCGCCGGTCCTTGAGGATCCTCCTGCCGGTCTGACAATCGGGGCAGTAGAACACCGTGTGCTCCTCGAAGTCGACGCGGGCGATCGGCGTTCCGCAGACATGACATGGCTCGCCGAGCTTCCTGTGCACGCGGTAGGTGCGCGCGTCACTCGCACCACGCTCCCGGAGCTCCAGGCCGCGGATCAGTTCCACGTCGATTGCCGCCGCGAGCCGCTCGATCTCCTCGGCGCGGAGGTCACGCGACAGCGCGTAGGGAGAGAGCTTGGCCGCGTGGAGGATCTCATTGGCCCAAGCGCGCCCGATGCCGGCGACCACACGCTGGTCGCGGAGAAGGGAGTGCAGGCGCCGCGACTCGCCCGCGCAAATGGCCGCGAGCCGCTCCGCGCCGAGCCCGAGCGCGTCCGGGCCCACGTGCGCAAGCTCTGATTCAGCAGCCTCGGCCGTCAGGAGCCAGACCCCCGCTCGCTTTTTCGGCCCACGCTCGGTGAGGACGAGCTGGGCACCGCCTGCAAACATGAGCCGAAAGGCAGGCGATTTGGGGCCCTCCTTACCCGCAGCGAGGTAGGCCAAGCGCCCGGCCGACATCAGATGCACCAGCAGAACGAGCTCACCGTCCTCGGTCGGAAACAGCAGGCGCTTGGCCCGCCGCTCCGCTCCGCGTAACCGCTGTCCTTCCAGCACGCTCAACGGTGGATCGAACGTCTTCAGCGTGGCGATGTGCGCCGGACCCGCCTTGACGACGGGACAGGCGCGAACTGCCTCGTTCAGCGCCCGCCTCAACGCTTCCATCTCCGGCAGCTCAGGAATCGGATCTACGCTCCTCCGTCGTGGAGGGAATCAGCGTAACCGTCAGACGCGGGACGACCGTTGAGTCGGTGCATCGCGTGCACGCGGTCGCAGTTCACGACGGTGCGGTCGTCGCGGAGGCGGGGAACCCGGATCTCGTGACGTTCATGCGCTCATCGGCCAAGCCGCTGCAAGCGCTTCCGCTCGTACGTGCCAGGGCCGATCTCGACGACCGCGAGATCGCCATCGCCTCGGCGTCTCACCTCGCCGACCCGGAACAACTCGACGCGGTCCGCAGCTTGCTCGCCAAGGCGCCGGCGGCCGAGAGCGACCTCGAGTGCGGTCCGCCCGAGACCGGAGAGATACACGAACGGATCCTGCACAACTGCTCGGGGAAGCATGCCGGGATGCTGGCCCTCTGCCAGGCGAACGGCTGGCCGACTCGCAATTACCGGCTGACCCGGCACCCGGCCCAAGAGGCAATGCTGGCGGAGATCTCGGAGGCGGCGAGCGTCGATTCAAACGACGTGGAAACTGCCGTCGACGGCTGTGGCGTCGTTACCTTCGCGCTGCCGCTCGAACGGATGGCGCTTGCCTTTTCCCGGCTCGAGGAGCTGGAGGGCGGCTCGCGCGTGGCCGCCGCGATGCGCGCCCATCCAGCCCTGATCCGCGGTGAGCGTGCAGCCGACACCCGCCTCATGCGGGCACTTCCCGGCTGGACCGCGAAAGGCGGTGCTGAAGGCCTCCACTGCGCAGTGAGCGCCGACGGCCTCGGCATCGCACTGAAGGTGGAAGACGGAAACGGACGCGCGATCGAGCCCGCGCTGGCGGCGTTCCTCGATCCCCTCGGTTACCCGCTCGACGAATACAGCCGGTCGCCCCTCTTGAACAGTCGGGGCGAGATCGTGGGGGAACTGCGCGCGACCGTCTGAAGCCGCCAACCATGGCCACGGGGGCCGTGTGGGCGGATGCTAAAAAAATCTTCACGTTTCGCTGACGCGTGTGTAACATCCGACCCGCGAGAGGTGGCCGGAGGCAGCTCGTGCCGGCTCTTTTCCGCGTCTAGGTAGATCGCATCCGTCCACCAGCGCGAGAAAGCCGAGGTCAATGCTCACCGTCGACATCGCTCTCCCCGACGTAGAAGAACTCCACAAGCTCGTCCAGGACGGGCAGGAGAAGGGACTTCTCACCTACGACGAGATCGCGTCCGGCCTCGAGGACGTGGACCTGACAAAAGAGCAGATCGAAGACTTCTACACCTACCTCATCGACCACTCCATCGAACTGGTCGAGGGAGAGCAGCACAAGCACCTTCCGCACGAGCAGCCGGCGCTCGCAGAGGAGGAAAAAGGCCCAAAGCTCGACCTTACCGTCGAGCCGTCGCTCGACTCGCTGCGCCTCTACCTGCGAGAGATCGGCAAGGTGGCGCTGCTGACAGCCGATCAGGAGGTCTACCTCGCGAAGAGGATCGAGCGCGGAGACATGGCCGCGAAGACGCAGATGATCGAAGCGAATCTGCGCCTCGTCGTGTCGATTGCCAAGAGCTATTTGGGCCGCGGGCTTTCATTTCTCGACCTCATCCAGGAAGGCTCGCTCGGCCTGATCCGAGCGGTGGAGAAGTTCGATTATCGGAAGGGCTACAAGTTCTCGACGTACGCCACGTGGTGGATCCGACAGGCCGTTACCCGGGCCATAGCGGACAAGGCTCGAACGATCCGGATTCCGGTGCACATGGTCGAGAAGCTCAACAAGGTCGTTCACATCGAGCGCCACCTCGTCCAACGTCTGGGACGAGAACCGCAGCCCGAGGAGATCGCGGCCGAGCTCGAGATCACGACGGAAGAGGTACGGGAGATCCTCCGCATGTCGCAACTGCCGGTCTCGCTGGAGAAGCCGATCGGCGAGGAGGAGGAGTCGGAGCTCGGGGACTTCGTTCAGGACGATCAGGCCGAGTCGCCCTTCGACACCGCGTCGCTGTCGCTTCGCCGCGAGGACATCGACAGGGCGCTCGACTCGCTTCCCGAGCGCGACCGCAAGGTGATCGAGCTCCGATACGGCCTCCGCGGGGAGCCGGCGAGCACGCTCGAGGAGGTCGGTCGTGCATTCGGTGTCACCCGGGAGCGGATCCGCCAGATCGAGAACAACACGCTCAAGCGACTCGAGTCGCTACCCGAGGCCCAGGGACTCAAAGACTGCGTCTAACAGCATGGGGGAAACCATGTTTCCCCCATGAGCTCCCTTCTTCCTTCGCAGCGTCGCCCGCGCCGTTGTAAGGCTCCCGCCGGGCAAAGCCCGGCTCCGCCCGACATTCGCCGGGACACCTAGGGCTTGAAAATGCGGCGGTCTGGGAGCCGCGGCCCTTCTGCTAGCGTCACTGGCGCGATGCCCGGTGTGGACACTGTTTACGAGATCGCCTGTCCCCACTGCAAAAAGCAGTTCGAGGGGCGTCTCCTCGACGGTGCTACCGCGCGCCACCGTGGCTTCAAGTGCCCGCACTGCAAGCTCTTCGTCCCGTACGAGCGCGTGGAAGAGCAAGCTCTCGCGCATCCGGCGCGCTAGGGGCCCTCTACCAGATCGGCGGGATTCTCACCCCATGCCCCTCTGCTCGGTGCGAAAGACGCAGAAGCCGCGCTTCTCGTAATTCGGTCGCGCGTGCGGATGGTCGCGTGAGGAGGTCTGGAGCCAAACGCGTCTCGCCGCTGCCCCGCTCGGTGCTCGCATGTTCCACGCCAACCGCGTTGAAAGCGTCAAAAACGCGCCGCCAAATCCTTTACCGACGAACTCGGGCACAAGCCCGAACACGACGATCCCGACGTCACCATTCGGCTCCGCCTCTAGCTCCACCAACCCCGCGACATCCTCATCGACCCTGGCGATCCAGACCCGAACACCCGGTCGGGACAGCTCCTCCTCCCATTGGGCGTCGGACCAGGACATGCGACCGCCCGACGCGAGGGCCGCCCAGATTCGGATGTAGGTCGAGCCAACAACCGACGCGGCATCCGGGCCGACCTCCCGTAGGTCAATACGTACTGGCGGAGGCCGCCCGGGAACGAGTTGACGGGGCGAGGTCATCTCAAGAGATGTGACATCACCAATCGTTTTAGCCAAGCCCTCCTGGGTGTCCCAGCGAGGTTCCGGCGGAGCCGGGCTTCGCCCGGCGGGAGCCTCACAGCGAACGGGCAGAGAC
>JACCTQ010000205.1 GCA_013812265.1 Actinomycetota bacterium | reverse complement strand
GCTTACAGGTGCTCGCACCTGCGCGCTCCCTGCGTCCTTGCCTCGCGCCGCCCAGCGCACCCCGACGACGAAGCGTCATTCTGCTAGAAGCTCTTAAGAACGCAGCGTCGCGCCGAGCACTCGCGGCGCCGCGGCCAGCTGGCCACAGGCAGCCTCGATGTCGCGACCGCGAGTCAGCCGAACCGTCGCGGGGATGCCGGCGCGGTCGAGCACCGACTTGAATGCCCAGATCGCCCTCGTCGACGAGCCCTCGAACGTCCCCGTCGGGTTGTACGGGATCAGGTTCACCTTGAAGATCCTGGGGTTGAGGATCGAAGCCAGCTGACGCGCGTGCTCGGCGCGGTCGTTGACGCCGGCGAGCATGACGTACTCGACGAAGACCTTCCGGTGCCGCAGCTCGAAATAGCGCCTGCATTCCGCGAGGACGTCGGCGAGCGGATAGCGCTCGTTCACGGGCATGATCTCGCTGCGCACGGCGTCGTCGGGCGCGTGGAGTGACAGCGCGAGCCGGATGGGCTCCTCGACCTCGTCCACGAAACGGCGGAGACCGGGCATCCAGCCGACGGTGGACAGCGTCGTGCGCCGATGAGTGATGCCGATGTCCGGCAGGCGACGTGCCGCGCCGAGCACGTGGTCGAGGTTCAGCATCGGCTCGCCCATGCCCATGAAGACGCAATGATCGACACCTTCCACCCGCCTGAAATGCAGTGCCTGGTCGAGCATCTCGGAAGCGGTCAAGTTGCGGCCGAACCTCATCGACCCGGTCGCGCAAAAGGTGCAGGTGAGGGGGCATCCGGACTGGCTGGACACACAAAGCGACCGCCGTCCGTCCCGGTAGCGCATGAGTACCGCTTCGACGGGATGCCCGTCGTGCGTCTGGAACAGCGCTTTCACGGTTCCGTCCCGACTCGAGCGCTCGGCGGAGACGGTGAGCGTCGAGAACGGAACGGTCTCGGTGAGCGCGTCGCGCAGGCTCGCCGGAACGTTCGTCATCGCCTCGTACCCTGGGGCTCCGCGTGCCGCCCAGCTCCAGATCTGGGCGGCGCGGAAGCGCGGCTCTCCGCGCTCGGAGAGCGCGAGGTCGAGGCGATCGAGATCCATGCGGCTACGGTAGCGTGGCGACCTCCCGCTGGTACATGGGGAGGAGGGCTTCGTAGCGCGGCGCGAACTGGATGCTCTCCCCGCGCAGGTGGGCCTCGAGCAGGTCGAGGTGCGCGTGCCAGCCGGCACCGTGCGAGGGTGCCTGCTCGGTCGGAAGCGCGCTGTGGTCGAGCAGGAGCAGAACGCCGTCGTCACGAGGCTCGAGCTCGAAGCGGACTACGGACTCCCAGTCCCAGGTGTACTCGACTACACGATACGGCTCGAGCTCGCGCATGACCCCGTGCATCTCCTCGCCGTCACCGAAGTCGATGTGCACGCGGCCGCCCGTCTCCAGCTCGAAACGGCGTACCGGCGCCAACCAGCCCGCCAGTGAGGCGGGGTCGGTGAGCGCCCGCCAGAGCTCGTCGAGCGTCGCATGGTAGAGGCGCTCGAAATGGATGGCACGACCGTCACCCTCGCCGTGAAGCGTTCCCAGCTCGTCTGTCATCACTTCTCCTTCGGTTGTCGGCGCGAACGCCGAAGTTGTGTCTCGAGTGCGTCGAGGCGGTTGGTCCAGAACGCTCGATACTCGGCAAGCCAGGCGTCGAGCTCGGCGAGGGGACGAGGATCGAGCGAGTAGATCCGTCGCTGCGCGTCACCTCGAGACCGGACCAGCCCGTTCTGGCGCAGAACACGCAGGTGCCGAGAGACGGCCGGGCGGCTGACCGCGAAATGCGATGCGATGTCTCCAGCATCCCGCTCGTGCTCGGCCAGCAGCTCCACGATCCGCCGTCGGGTGGGATCCGCCAGTGCCTCGAGCGCTCTCATGCCTGTATTTAACAGTATGGTTACGTAACGTACAAGTTACATACAAGCATCGAGGAGAACGACTGCCAGAATGAGCCCGTGATCGAGCTCCGCTCCGACACGCTCACGCAGCCGACCCCGGGCATGCGTGCGGCCATCGCCAATGCGGTCGTGGGCGACGAGCAGAAGCGCGAGGATCCGACCGTGCTCGAGCTGGAGCGGCGTGGTGCGGAGCTGCTCGGCCAGGAGGAGGCGGTTTTCCTCCCGACGGCGACGATGGCCAATCAGATCGCGCTTGCCATCCTCGGCCGGCCCGGAACGGAGCTCATCGTCGAGGAGACGGCCCACATCATGGTGGCTGAGCTCGGCGGAGCCGCACGGTTCTCGGGCCTCGTCACCCGCGGGCTCGCGGGTACGCGGGGCGTGCTCTCCGTGGAGCAGGTGCTCGACACAGTTCAGAGCGGTGACGGACACCACGTCCCCGAGACGACGGTGCTGGCGCTCGAGAACACCCACAACACGGGCGGCGGGCGCGTGTGGCCCTACGACGAGCTGGTGGCGCTCGTCGAGACGGGCCGCGAGCTCGGGCTCGCCCTGCACCTCGACGGCGCCCGCCTCATGAATGCCTCGGTAGCCAGTGGCCGGCCTGCTGCGGACATCGGGCGGCATTTCGACACCGTCACGCTGTGTCTCTCGAAAGGTCTCGGCTGCCCACTCGGGGCGCTGATCGCCGGCTCGTCCGACCTCATGCAGAGAGCGCGCCGCGAAAAGCACGCGTTCGGCGGCGCGATGCGCCAGGCGGGCATCGTGGCGGCGGCAGGCGTGTACGCACTCGAACATCACGTTCAGCGGCTCGCGGACGACCACCGGCGTGCGCGCCGCCTGGCCGAGGGGCTCGTCGCGGCCGGTCTGCAGCTCGAGCTCGAGCACGTGGAGACGAACTTCGTGCAGCTCGACGTGGGGGTCCTCGGAATCTCCGTTCCGGAGGCGCTCGCACGGCTGCACCGGGCCGGGGTCGGACTGTCCGGAACGATGCGGCCGGGCGTCCTCCGCGCGGTGACCCACCTCGACCTCTCCGACGACGACATCGACCGCGCGATGGAGACCATCCCGCGGGCACTCGGAGTCCTTGCCGCTGCCTGAACCGGTAATCGAGGAGTTTCAACGCCTGCTGCGCTTGGCGCAGGCCGAGAACCGCCTGCCCAGCGTGAGCGCCGCGGTCGTCAAGGGCCGCG
>JACCTQ010000198.1 GCA_013812265.1 Actinomycetota bacterium | reverse complement strand
CGGCAGGGTCCGCCGGGGAATGACGTCGAGGTCCTTCCAGGCGTAGTTGAGCGTGATCTCGGTGTCGAG
Organism: Actinomycetota bacterium; assembly: GCA_013812265.1. Taxonomy (GTDB): domain Bacteria; phylum Actinomycetota; class Thermoleophilia; order Gaiellales; family Gaiellaceae; genus JACCTQ01. The sequence continues at coordinate 3,162 of JACCTQ010000198.1, read as the reverse complement.
CAGCGAGTCGACCATGCGGTAGAAGGGGACGAGGCCTGTCGCCGGTAGCAGCCAGTTGAGGACGCCGCCGAAGTTGACGAGCCCGACCCGGTCCTTCTGCCTCAGATACCGGCCGGCCAGCGCGGCGGCGGCCCGAACCGCGAGGTCGAGCGTGCTGACGTCGTGACGCCGCGCCTCCGTGAAGGAGTCGAGGAAGATGATGACGTCGGCGTTTCGCTCCGCGTGGTACTCGTTCACCCACAGGTCGCCGCGACGTGCGCTCGCCCGCCAGTTGACGCGCCGGATGCGATCGCCGGGCGCGAAGGGGCGAATGTCGGCGAACTCGATTCCCTCGGCCTTCTGACGCGCGACCTGGTTGCCTGCGAACACCTGCGTCTCTACCGGCCGCAGGAGCTCGCGAAGGGTTTCCTCCCTGGGGAACACCTTGAGCGGCCGCCGCCGATCGAAGCGCGTCTCGTAGCGGAGGAGGCCGAACAGGTCGTGTGCCCGGACATGAACCTCACCCGGCACGTACGCGCCCCAGCGGTCACAGCGAAGCACGAGCTCGAGCTCTCGTTCTCCGTCGCGCGGGAGACGGAACGAGACCGGGTTGTCACCTTCGGCGAGCGAGAGCCCGTCGGGGAGCGCGAGGAACAGCTCCACGCGCTCGATCGGATCGTCCGTGTCGATGTCGATCCTCGCCTGCACGACCTCGCCCTCGATCGTCCGCTCATGGTCGAGCGTGAGATCCAGGCGGAGCGACGGCCGCGAGGCAAGCGCGAGACCGGCCGCGAGCAGGAAGGCGAACGGTGCCGACAGGGCTACGAGCTCCGGCCGCTCGAGCACGAGCGCCGACAACAGGCCGAGCGCCACGAGGCCCGCATAGGCGCCGAGCTTGGGCGAGGGTCGGCGGTGGACCTTTTCCGCGACGCGGAAAAGCTCTATCGAGCTCACTTCAGCTTCTCAGCCGAGTCGAGCACCTCCAGGTCCTCCGCGGCCGGCGTAGGAACTGTCTCGAGAACCTGGCGTACTACGTCGTCGGAGCTGATCCGCTGCACCCACAGCTCCGGCCGCAGCATGAGCCGGTGGGCGAGCGCCGGGACGGCGACCGCCTTCACGTCCTCGGGAATGACGTAGTCGCGCCCCGTCAAGGCCGCCCGGCAGCGGGCGAGCTTCAAGAGGGCGAGCGAGCCTCGCGGGCTGGCGCCGACCTGCGTGCGGCCACTCGAGCGAGTCGCCGTGACGACGTCCACGATGTAGAGCCCGATCGCCTCGCTGACGTGCACCTGCTCGACCGCACGCTGCATCTCCAGCAAGCCGGCGCGGTCCACCACCGGGGACAGAACCATGTCGTCCGCCGCCCGGTCGATGCGGCGCTCGAGAATCTGCCACTCGTCCTCACGGGACGGGTATCCAACCCCGATACGCAGCAGAAAGCGGTCGAGCTGGGCCTCCGGCAGCGGGTACGTCCCCTCGTACTCGATCGGGTTCTGCGTGGCGATGACGAGAAACGGGGGTGCGAGCACGTTCGTCGCGCCCTCGATCGTCACCTGGCGCTCCTGCATCGCCTCGAGCAGGGCCGCCTGGGTCTTCGGCGGAGCACGGTTGATCTCGTCGGCGAGGAGCAAGTTCGTGAAGACGGGGCCCGGCCGGAACTCGAAGTCGGCCGCGCTCTGGTTATAGATCGAGGAGCCGGTGACGTCCGACGGCATCAGGTCGGGCGTGAACTGAATGCGGGAGAACTCCATGTCCGCCACCTGGGCGAACGAGCGCGCGATCAAGGTCTTGGCAAGCCCGGGATAGTCCTCGAGCAGGACGTGGCCGTCGGCGAGGAAGCCGGTCAGGACGAGCGCGAGCGCCTCCCGCTTACCGACGATCGCCCGGTCCAGCTCGGCGAGGATCCGCTCGGACCGGGTCGCCACCTCGTCGATGCTGATCATGGAATCAGAGTGCCTCAAGCTCGTCCACGATACGCCTTATCTCGTCCCTACCCGGGCCGGGCGCCTGGCGGTCCTCGGGCGGCTCGCGATCCGGTCGAACCGTTTCCCAGGTTTGCGGCGAGAGCAGCCTGCGCGCACGCTCGGGCTCGGCGTCCAGGTCGGTTCCCCGTCGAGCGGAGAGCCGGTGCGCCGCGATCGTGCGCAGGGTGCGCCGAAGGCGAAAATGGAGGTCGAAGGCGGTCGCGGCGCCCAGGCCCACCTCGCGCTCGACGCGCGCGAGCTCCGGCAGCCTTTCGATCGTCGGCTGCCGGCGGTGCAGAGCCCGCTCGAACTCCGACGGTTGGTTGAAGCCATCGGCTTGCCTGGTGGCGTGAACGAACACGAGCAGCATGAGGCCTCCCAGGAAGAGCAGGTAGATGTCGATCACGAGCTCGCGCCGCCCCGGGCGGATCAGCGCAGCTACGAGCGCTACGGCTCCCGCGAGCAAGACGAAGAAGAGGAGATCCAGAAAATTCTTCCTCACGGTGTGGCCCGCAGCTCGTCGCGGATCGACACCAGGGCGGCGATCGCCTCCTCCTTCATCGAGCGGTCGATGTCGTGCGGACTGAACTTCGCACGCTCGAAGAGCTCGGTCAGCGCCAGCACGGAGGAGGCGCGCACATCGAGGTCGAGCAGGATTCTCGAGAGGTACTCGAGGGGCGCCTCGAACGACCGGCGCGGGAAGCCGTGAGCACCCAGCACCCGTTCCATCCGGGCGTAGGCCGCGATAACGGCACGCCGCGGGTCGCTTTCGTTCCAGAGATCGTCGAGCGCCTCGTCCACGACCCGCGACAACGCGGCCGCGGCATCCGCCCCCGTCTCGGCCCGCCTCCGGCGAACCGCGGGCGCAAGTGCGGCCCCTCCGACGACGAGCACCATGCCGCCGACCACCGCGAACGGCAGCCATCGGAACTGCGGCGTGTAGCGCTCCTGCTCCCTGGCGTCGGCGCCCTTCCCTATCGCCGGCAGCACGAGCGGAACTCGATCGCCCGAGGCACCGTTTCTCCACCCACGGAGGAACTCGGCCGAAAGCAGCGCGGCGAGAGAGAGGCCGGCCGTGAAGACGAGGAGCATCGCCGCCTTGCGAAGCTGGGAGCTCTTGCGCCGGGTCCTCGCGCCGCGGTTGAAGACCACCACCACGACGGCAACTACCACTCCCAGCAGCGCGACCAGCACGGCGAGCGTCGCCACGTAGTCGATGAAT
>JACCTQ010000197.1 GCA_013812265.1 Actinomycetota bacterium | reverse complement strand
GGCTCTACGCCGCCCAGCCCGATGACGGTCGCGAGACTTTCGCGATCGCGCACCCGCCGCCGAACGTGACAGGCGATCTTCACATGGGGCATGCGCTCCAGCTCTCGCTCGCGGACACGATCGTGCGTACCCGCCGCATGCAGGGGTACAACGTGCTCTTTCAGCCGGGGTACGACCATGCCGGCATCTCGACGCACAACGCCGTGGAGAAGCATCTCGCGCAGGAGGGCCTGACGCGCTGGGATCTGGGTCGAGAGGCCTTCGTCGAGCGCGTCTGGGCGTGGCTGCACGAGTACGGCGGCAAGATCATGCTCCAGTTCCGGAGCATCGGCGCCTCGCTCGACTACCGCCGCGCGCGGTTCACGATGGACGACGCGTACGTGCGCGCAGTGATGCGGTTCTTCGTGCATCTCTACGAAGGCGGGCACATCTACCGCGCGAGCCGGATCGTCAACTGGTGCCCCTTCCACCGCACGTCGCTCTCGGATCTCGAGCTCGCGCACGAGGACATGGACGACGCGCTCACCTACGTTCGCTACCCGTTCGAGGACGGCGGAGGGCACATCACGATCGCGACCGCCCGTCCGGCGACGATCCTGGCCGACGTCGCGGTCGCGGTGCACCCCGAGGACGATCGCTATCGCGACCTCGTGGGCAGGACGGTCGTCGTCCCCTACGTCGAGCGGACGGTGCCCGTGATCGCGGACGAGCGCGTGGAGCGGGATTTCGCCACAGGCGCCCTCAAGGTGACGCCGGGCCACGATCTGCTGGACTACGAGATCGGCCGCACCCACGGGCTTCCCGAGCTGACGGTGATCGGGCTGGACGGACGGATGAACGAGGAGGCCGGCGATCTAGCAGGCTTGTCGCAGGACGAGGCTTCCGACCGCGTCCTCTCGTGGTTGCGCGAGCGGGATCAGCTCGAGCAGCGGGAGTCGTACCGGCATGCCGTGGCCGTCTGCGATCGCTGCAAGAGCCGCATCGAGCCGCTCGTGTCGCCGCAGTGGTGGTGCCGGATGGACCGGCTCAAGCGCCCCGCCCTGGAGGCGCTCCGCACCGGCTGCGTCCGCTTCCATCCACCGTCCCAGCATCGCTTCGCGATCGAGTCGCTCGAGAACGCTCCCGACTGGAACATCTCGCGCCAGATTTGGTGGGGCCACCAGCTTCCCGTATGGACCTGCCCGCAAGGGCACGACACGGTCACGGAGGCAGAGCCGCAGGCCTGTGGGGAGTGTGGCTCGACGGGTCTCGTCCGCAGCGAAGACGTGCTCGATACCTGGTTCTCGTCGGCCCTGTGGCCGTTCGCCACACTTGGTTGGCCGGAGGAGACGCCGGATCTTCGAGCGTTCTACCCCGGCGACTTGAATACGACCGACCGGGGCATCATCCGGCTCTGGGAGAACAGGATGATCTTCGCGGGGCTCGAGCTGATGGGAGAGGTCCCTTTCAGCGATGTGGTGATCCACGCGACGGTCAACGCCCCCAGCGGGGAGCGAATGTCGAAGAGCCTGGGCACCGGTATGGACCCGATGGAGCAGATCGAGACCTACGGCGCCGACGCGACGCGGTACGGGCTCATGAAGATGGCGTCGACCCAGGATGTTCGCTTCTCGGCAGGCCCGATCGAAGAAGGTCGCAAGCTCGCCAACAAGCTCTGGAACGTCGCTCGCCTGATTCTGCAGGCGAGCGCGGGGGCCCTTCCCGAGGAGCGACCGCGCGCGCTCGAGGAACGCTGGATCCTGGCCCGGCTCGGGTCGGCACAACGGACGTTCGAGCGGCTACTCGGCGAGTTCGACTTCTCCCACGCGGTCGACGAGCTCTACCACCTCACGTTCGACGACTTCTGCGACTGGTACGCGGAGGCGATCAAGCCTCGCCTCTACGACGGAGACGGGGATGCGCAGGCCACGGCGCTCGCAGCGCTCGAGCGCCTGCTAAAGCTCCTGCACCCGGTCATGCCGCACGTCACGGAGGAGATCTGGACCAACCTGCCGTCTCGCCAGGGCCGCCTGATCGTGGCACCCTGGCCCGATGCGGGCGATGTCTCCCGGGACGCCGTTCGTGCGCTCGATCGTGTGCAGGACGCCGGGGAGATCTTCCGGCGCAGCGGCGTGGCGATCGAGCTCGACAGCGACGACCAGCGCATCTTCGAGGCCGTGGTGCGCCCCGACCGCACGCGCGTGAACGGCAACCTGGAGCAGGAGCGGGCGCGGCTGCAAAAGGAGATCGATCGTTCGGAGCGGATGCTCGCGAACGACGGGTTCGTCGCGAGAGCGCCCGCCCAGGTCGTCGAGGCCGAACGGGAGAAGCTCGCGCGCTACCGGCGTCAGCTCGATGCGCTCAGCGGCTGAGAGCTACGTCGAGTCGCTGACACCGTGGCCGGAGGAGTTCGGCCTGGGTCGCATGCACGAGCTCCTTCGCCGTCTCGGGGACCCGCAGCTCGACTACCCGTCCATCCACGTAGTCGGGTCGAACGGCAAGTCCACGACCGTGCGCATGGCCGCGGCCCTGCTGCGGGCGGAGGGGCTCAGTGTCGGCGCGTACACGTCGCCTCACGTGACGGGGTGGCCCGAGCGGATCCAGGTGGACGGCGAAGTGTCTGATTTCGGCGTCGCGATCGAAAGGGTGCGAGCGCCCGCCGAGGCGCTCGGCGCGACGCAGTTCGAGGTGCTCACTGCGGCAGCGCTAGCGGAGTTCGCGGCGAGGGCCGCCGACGTCGCGGTGGTGGAGGCGGGTCTCGGCGGCCGATTGGACGCGACGAACGTGCTGCGCTCGCCCGTGCAGGTGCTGACGAACGTGTCCCTGGAGCACACCGGCGTGCTCGGTTCGACGAGACAGGCGATCGCAGCGGAAAAGCTCGCGGTCGCGCAGCCCCACTCGACAGTCGTTCTCGGTGAGCCCGAGTGGGAGGGGCTCGCACGTGCCAACGGCGCCCGGGCCGTCGTCGTCGTGGAGCAGCGCAACGTGGCGCTCGCGACCACCGCCGCAGAGGCCTTCCTCGGCCGGCACGTCGATTCTGCGTTCGCCGAGGAGGTACACCTTCCCGGACGTCTGGAGCGCCGCGGGGAGGAGCCGCTGGAGGTCTGGGACGGAGCGCACAACCCTGGGGCCCTCGCCTATGTCGTGCCCCGTCTCCCCTCACGTGACTTCGTGGTCGTCTGCTCGGTTCTCTCGGACAAGGACGTCGAAGCCATGCTGGCCGCCCTGGCGACCGCAGGGTCGTCGTTCGTCGCGACGTCCTCGGCGAACCCGCGCGCTCTGCCCGCCGGCGATCTTGCCGCACGGGCAGCCCGCTTCTTCGAATCGGTGGAGGCCGCCGACGACCCGCTGGAGGCGCTCGACCGAGCCCGGCAGCTTGCCGGACCGGCAGGCGCTGTCTTCGTCACGGGGTCGCTGTACCTGCTTTCAGACCTCACCCAGCGCGGGAAAGACGTACGATGGGCTCGGTTGGCGAGCGGCTAACCGTCTTCGCGTTCGCAGCGTTCGTACTCGCCGCGGTCGTGGGGCTCGCGTTTGCCGCGGGGTACATGGTCGGCAAACTTCTTCTTTGAGGTCCGGGTGAGACTGCTATTCCAGACGAGCGACGAAGATGATTTCTTCGGCGGTTTCCGGGATTTCTTCGACTCGGGCACCTGGTTCGTCATCCGCAACCTGCTGCTCTTCCTCGTGGTCGTGTTCTGGCTGGCGACGGCGTACTGGGTCTTCAAGGACGCACGACGACGGATCCGGGATCGCTGGCTGGTCGCCGTCGCCACGCTGCTCGGCCTGGTGCCGTTCCTGGGCGCTGTGATCTACATGCTGTTCCGCCCGCCGGAGTACCTCGACGATGTCCGCGAGCGGGAGCTCGAGATCAAGGAGATGGAGGAGCGACTCGGGCGCAGCGACCTCAGGTGTCCGGTCTGCCGCGCCGAGGTCGACGCCTCGTTCCTCGTCTGCCCGGTCTGCACCACGAAGCTGAAGCAGGCCTGTGCGGGCTGCAAGGCGCCGCTCGACCCGCTGTGGCAGATCTGCCCTTATTGCGAGACGCCGATCGAGACGCCGGCATCGCTCGAGATCGGCGATTCGTGGGAAGCGACAGCGCCGCCGCGGCGCGAGAGGCGAAAGCGCTGATGGCTTCCGAGCGCACGCTCGTCCTCGTCAAGCCGGACGCGATGCAGCGCCGGCTCGCAGGCGAGATCCTCGTTCGCTTCGAGCGGCGCGGGCTCGACGTCCGGGCTGCGCGGCTTCTGATGGTCGACCGCCGGCTGGCCGAGGAGCACTACGCCGAGCACGTCAACAAGCCCTTCTTCGCTGAGCTCGTCGAGTTCATTACGTCGGCACCGACGCTCGCCCTCGTTCTCGAAGGCGAGTCCGCGATCTCGGTCGTGCGAGCGACGATCGGTACCACAAATCCGGCGGATGCCGCTCCCGGGACGATCCGCGCGGACTTCGCGCTTGCGATGCCCGACAACCTCGTGCACGGGTCCGATTCGCCGGAGTCGGCTCAGCGCGAGATCGAGCTCTGGTTTCCGGGCAATGAGCTCCTCTGAGCTTTCGGACCACGCGGCGCTCAACCGCACGCTCTGGACCCGCGTGAACGCCGAGTACACCGCTGAGCACGCGAGCGAAGCATGGGCGCGGGAAGAGGTCGAGTGGGGCATGTTCTCGGTACCGGAGCGAGCTGTCCAGGTCTTGGGGGACGTCGCCGGCAAGGACGTCGTGGAGCTCGGCTGTGGCACGGCGTACTTCTCCGCTTGGCTGGCCCGGCTGGGGGCACGTCCGGTGGGAGTCGATGTGACGCCGGCCCAACTCGAGACTGCGCGCCGCTGCCAGGAACAGTTCGGACTCAGGTTTCCGCTGATCGAGGCGGACGCCGAAGACGTGCCGTTGCCCGACGGCGCCTTCGACCTCGTCCTGTCGGAGTACGGAGCATCGATCTGGTGTGACCCCTACCGCTGGGTTCCAGAGGCAGCGCGGCTACTGAGGCCGGGCGGTGAGCTCGTCTTCCTGAGGAACTCGACGCTCGCGATTCTCTGCTCCCCACACGAGGGCAGCGTCGGGGAGCAACTCGTGCGGCCCCAGTTCCCCATGCACCGTTTCGAGTGGTCGGAAACCGAGGGGGATAGCGTCGAGTTTCATCTTTCCCACGGCGACTGGATTCGCCTTCTTCGCGAGAGCGGCTTCGAGATCGAGGCGCTCTATGAGCTTCAGGCCGCGGCCGACGCTCGATCCCACGCCTACTACGACTTCGTGTCCGCCGAGTGGGCGCGTCGCTGGCCGGCTGAGGAGATCTGGAAGGCAAAGAAGCGCGCGTGAGCGCGCCGCCTGCTGGGCCTCTCCTCCTCGCCTCCTCGTCGCCCCAGCGCCGGGCGATCCTCGAGCAACTCGGCCTCCCCTTCGACGTGCTGGCGCCCAAGTACGAGGAGCGAAGCGCAGCCGGCGCCGACCCGGTGGCCCTCGTCCGGGAGCACGCAGTCGGCAAGGCGCGCTCGGTGGCAGACGAGGCCGGCGACCGGCCGGTGGTGGGTGTAGACACGGCAGTCGTCCTAGGCCGCCGTGTCTACGGCAAGCCGGCGACTCCGGGCGAGGCCGAGGCCATGCTCGAGGCCCTGGGCGGGAAGACCCACGAGGTGGTCTCCGGCCTCTGCCTGCGCACACCCGGCTGGGAGGAGGTCGCGCACGAGACGACGCGCGTGACGTTTCGGCCCTTGGCCGCCCGCGATCTTGGGCGCTACATCGTCTCGGGCGAGTGGGAGGGGCGCGCTGGGGCGTATGCGATTCAGGGCCGCGGGGCCGCCCTCGTGGAGCGAGTCGAGGGGGACTATCTCAACGTCGTGGGCCTGCCGGCGGGGCTGCTCGTCAGGCTTCTTGCCGAGCGCTTCGCGGGGGTGTACGGCTTTGGATAGTGCGTGCCGGCGTGGGGTCAGGCCCCCGGACGTGTCCGTCTTGACCCGCTTCGACAAACTTGCGGGAGCTCGCCCGCGCCTCCGTCGGGTCGGTCCCGAATCTAGGCCTTTACGTGGGCCTCTCGCTAGACTCGCTCCCTGACAATGGGCCTTTCGAGCTACCTCAACGGCTTCGGCGGACGCGACATGGCCGTCGATCTCGGCACCGCGAACACGCTGGTCTATGTGCGTGGGCGCGGGATCGTGCTCT
>JACCTQ010000194.1 GCA_013812265.1 Actinomycetota bacterium | reverse complement strand
GATGACGCCGCGCTCGGCGATTGCATGAACGAGCTCAGCGCCCGGCCGTGGTTCCGTCGGCAGGGGGTTCTGATCCAGGAGCTGATCCAGCCGCGCGGATTCGACCTTCGGCTCGTGGTCGCTGGCGGTGAGGTCGTCGGCGCCGTGGAGCGAGTGACCGCTCCGGGCGAATGGAGAACGAACGTGGCTCTTGGCGGCATCCGACGTTCGGTCGCGCCACCCCCGGAGGCCTGCGCGCTCGCGGTGACCGCGGCAGCCTCCGTGCGCGCCGATCTGGTCGGCGTCGACCTCTTGCCGGGCCCCACGGGAGGTTGGGTCGTGCTCGAGCTGAACGGTGCGGTCGATTTCACGCGCGAGTACTCGCTCAATGGGACCGACGTATTCCAGGAAGCGGCCCGAGGGCTGGCCTACGGAGCGGTCGAGGCCGTGGCCCTGGCAGCCGCTACCTAACCGGGGGGGCGCCGGTTTTCCGAACGACGAGGTCGCGGAAGCCCTCGGCGAAACTCGGCAGAGCTGATTCCGCGCTGGCCGCCGCCGGTTGGTCCCTGAGCCGGTGCTCCAGCCGAGCTCGCTCGTTTTCGAACGCCCTCCGCTCCTCCTGAAGCTCCGCTCGGGCTTCATCGACCACGTGCCGCGCGTCGACCAGCTCCTGCGCTCGGGCATCGACCGAACGACTGAGGTCGTCCAGGCGGATTCGCTCCTCTGTCGCAGCACGGTCGGCCGCGCGAATGAGCTCGGCGAGCTCGGCTTCCCGGGCAGCCAGCGCCTCCGCGTCGGTGGCGCGCTCGTCCGGCCGAGCCGCCGGTTGAGCCACGGCGGCCTGCGCCGCCAGATCGCGCTCGAGCTCTTCCAGGCGTCGCCGGTCGTCGTCGAGCCGAAGCGCAGCCTTGCGGCTGTCCCGAGCGGCGCTCTCGGCGACGGCCTCCCGTGCCGTCAGGGCCGTCTCCCGACCGACGAGCGCGCGCTCGCGGTCATCGAGCTCCTGTATCCGGACATCCAAGCGTGAGCTCTCCTCCGCGCGCCGCTGCTCGAGGCTGGCGGCTAGCGTCTCGAGCCGACGTTCCTCCTGCTCCAGCTCTGCGCGTCGGAGAGCCACCTCCTCCTGGTGCCGGCGGAGAGTCTCCGCTTCCACCTCCAGCCGCTCTGCGTGACCGCGAGCCGCCTCATCCTGCTGCGAACGGAGAGCTTCGGCTTCTGCCTCCAGTCGCGCGGATTCTTCGGCTGCCCGAGACTCGCGCGTCTGAAGCTCGAGCTCCTGCGCCGAGAGCTCCTCCTCCTTGGCCACGAGCGCGCCCTCTCGCCCCTCGAGCTCGGCCTGCCTGGAATCCAGCTCCCCGAGACGTCTGGCACGCTGGTGGTCGGCCTCGATTACCAGCTCATCCAGCTGAGCGCGCTCCGCGGCCAGTTCGTCACGCGCCGCGGAGATCTCCTTGCGGTCCTTCTCGAAGTTCCGCTCGAGCGCCTCGAGCTCCGTCGCTCTCGCCCGCAGCCGGGCCAACTCGGCCTCCGCGTCGACCTCGGTCGGAGGCGCCACCTGTGCTGCCGGCCCGGCATCCTCTTCGTCCTTCGCCCGCGCTCGTCCGAACAGCGCCCGCCGCCCTCCCTGGCCGGCCTCTTTCTCCAGGCGGCGCTGCTCGTGCTCCAGTCGCTTTCGCAGGCCGTCGAGCTCGCGCTCGCGGCTTGCCACCCCCTGGGTGCGGGCACGGAGCTCCTGCTTGAGTCGCTCGACCTCGGCCCCGGAGTCACTTCGCGTCCGCTCGCGCTCGGCCACACGCCGCGCGGAGTCGCGCAGCTCCTGCTTCATCCGCTCCAGCTCTGCCGCGGCTTCGCTGCGCTCCCGCCGCCTTTCCTCGCGAAGGCTCTCCTCCAGCCCTCTCAGGCGCGTGCGCTCAGCCTCGAGGCCGGCCGCGGTCTGCGCCGGATCGTCGGCGAGACCTCTTCGGGGAAGCTTGTCGCGAAATCGGGCCACGCCGCGATGATACGAGCGCCGCTCACTCGGACGACGAATCGTCATTCCGAAACGAGTCGAGTCAGCTCGAAGACGAGCTCCTCGCCGTCCTCGTCGTCCCACTGCCTCCCAGTCTGCACGAAGCCGAGCTTCCTGATTATGGCCAGCGAGGGGCCATTGGTCGGCGAGACGGATGCCACGAAGTGGCGAATGCCGTGCTCGTCCCAGGCCCACCCCATCAGGGCTCGCACCGCTTCCGTCGCATAGCCGCGACCGCGGAACGACTCGAACACCGTATATCCGATCTCGACCGCGTCGGCCTGTTGCTTCGCGTTCGTCCCCGGCGGCCCGTGGAAGCCGGCGTGGCCGATCATCGGCCGCCCGGCCTCCGGCAACGTGAGCACCCTCACGAGCCACGGCTGTCTCCCGGGATGCTTCCGCATCTGGTCGGCCCGCAGCCGCAGGAAGCGCGCATCGTGCTCG
>JACCTQ010000185.1 GCA_013812265.1 Actinomycetota bacterium | reverse complement strand
CGCCCACGGCTCTGGCCGTGGGCGCGACGGCCTTCCAGCGAGCGCGAGGCGCGAGGGTGCGTAGGCGCAACGAGCCGTTCCGGTGGTCCCGGATGACCTTATGGGAAGCGCTGTGGCTCCTTTGCTTCCTCGCCGTCCTGGTTGGGTTCGTCGCGATCGCGATCGAGGACATCCTCATCGACTAGCGCTCCGTCCCGGAAGTTGCTCGCGCCCTGGGCGGCTGCAAAGCGGCGCCGGACTGCGTCCTCAGTCGCTTACATGTGCCCGCACATGCGCGCTCCCTGCGTCCTTCCCGGCTTGCTTTTCGCGCGCCAGGATCATCAAGCGACTTCCGGGACGGAGCACTGGCTCCGGACTCGGGTGGCCATGGAGACGTCTACAATGGGAGCGTCGTGTGGGAGCTCCTGTTCCTCATGGTCATCCTCAAGCTTCCGATCGCTTACTTGTGCGCTGTCGTGTACTGGGCGATCAAGGCCGAGCCGAGACCCTTCGAAGGCTCAGCGCTGACTCGGAGCCATGAGCCGAACCCGGATGCGCCCTGTCCGTGGTCGCGCCGAGGCCGGTCGCGGCCGCTGGCACCCTTCGGTCGGCGCCCGCGCCGAGCAACGAGGGTCGCCTCTGCGCGGCTCACACGATGAGTGTCCCGCGCGTCGACCGCGTGCAGCCTAGCGAGGCCATCGCCGGCCTCATGGCCTCCGCGGCCATTTTCGCCGCGCTGGTGGCCGTGGCCTACCGTCCGATGCGGATCGCTCCTTTCGCCCTGCTCATCGCATTGATCGCAGCCGGCATGGGCGGCCGTCACAGCCGTCTGGCCGCTTTCGCCGTCTTCGTGACGGCCGCCTCCTGGGTCGTGGGCATGACGTTCGCCGTGATCACGGACAACCCGCTCTATTAGGCAACTCGTGCACCGAGGGCTGCTACAACAAGGACAGTGATCTCGAAGGACGTCGACGGTCTGAACGCCGGCTATGCGCGCCTTCTCCTGGAGGAGTACCTAGAGAATCCGGAGTCGGTCGCCGCGGATTGGCGAGCGCTCTTCGAGAGCGGCCAGAGCGACCTGGTCGCAACACATCCGGGCGTGGCCCGGCTCCTCGAGACCCTGCATGACGGGAACGGCCACGCTCCACCATCAGGCCCAGCCGCGCGCCCGCCCACGCCCGTCGCCCCTACGGCTGCCCCCCCCGACGATGTCCTCCTCGGCGGTGTCGCGGCGGCAATGGCGCTGATCAAGGCCCACCGGACGCACGGCCACCTGGCGGCGCGCCTGGATCCGCTCGGAAGCGAAGCCGTCGGGGATCCCGCCCTCGAGCCGGATCGCTTGCAGCCCAAATTGACTCCGGAGCTGCAGGCTCGCATTCCTGCGTCGCTCCTCCGTGTGCACGTGCCTGGGGAGACTCTCGCCGACGTGCTCCCTCAGCTGCAAGAGACCTACTGCGGGACCCTCGCTTACGAGATCGAGCACATCTCGAGCCACGAGGAGCGCGTCTGGCTTCGCCAGGCGATCGAGTCGGGCCGCTACCGAACGCCGCTCCCGACGGAGGATAAATGTCGCCTCCTGCAGAGACTCAGCGAGGTGGAGGGGTTCGAGCACTACCTCCGCCGGGCGTTCCTGGGCCAGAAGCAGTTCTCCATCGAAGGCCTCGACGTGCTCGTACCGATGCTCGACGAGGCCATCGCACTTGCGTCCGACGCCGGTGCGCACGAGGTCGTCCTGGGCATCGCGCATCGCGGCCGGCTGAACGTCGTAGCCCATGTAGTGGGCCGTCCGTACGAAGCCATCCTGCGGGAGTTCGAGGGCGAGCGAACGCTCGACGCGGTTGCCGCCGATCCAGAGGGCGGAACGGGCGACGTCAAGTACCACCTCGGCGCGCGCGGCACGCGCTCGACGCCGAACGGTGAGATCTCGGTCACGCTGGCTTCGAACCCAAGCCACCTGGAGGCGGTCGATCCGGTCGTCGAGGGTCGTACGCGCGCCGTGCAGACGGACCGGGGCACGAAGGAAGGCGCACACGACGCGAGAGTCGCTCTCGCGGTTCTGATCCACGGCGATGCTGCATTCCCGGCTCAGGGCGTGGTGTCCGAGACGCTCAACCTCGACGGTCTCGCCGGCTATTCGACGGGTGGGACGCTTCACATCATCGCGAACAACCAGGTCGGGTTTACCACCGACCCGGCGGAGGGGCGGTCGACCCGCTATTCGAGCGACCTCGCAAAAGGCTTCGACATCCCGATCATCCACGTCAACGCCGACGATCCGGAGGCGGCGATCGCGGCCATCCGGCTCGCCCTCGCGTACAGGCAGCGCTTTGCCCAGGACGTCGTCGTCGACCTCGTCGGCTACCGCCGTTACGGGCACAACGAGACCGACGAGGCGGCCTACACGCAACCGCTCATGGTCGAGTTGATAAACCGCCAGTCGACGGCGCGCGAGCAATTCGCCGCCAGGCTGGTTGCAGAGGGTGCGCTGCCTCAGGAGCGCGCCGAGGGCTTTGTCACCGAGGTGGAGACACGCCTCCGGTCGGCCCATGAGACGCTTCGCGGAACGTTCGGGAAGGTCGCGCCGAGCGCGGTGCGCGAGCAGGGTGACGCGCGCCAGGCGTCCGAAGACGTGGTCACTGCCGTCGCTTCGGACACCCTCCGGCAGCTGACCACCGAGCTCCTGACCGTTCCGGAGCACTTCACCGTGCACCCCAAGCTCGCCCGCCAGCTCGAGCGGCGCGTCAAGGCTCTTGACGAGGGCGGAATCGATTGGGGTCAGGCGGAAAGCCTCGCGTTCGCGAGCCTCCTCGAGGAGGGAATTCCGATCCGACTCTCGGGCCAGGACACCGAGCGCGGAACGTTCGCGCAAAGGCACCTCGTGCTCCACGATGCGAACACGGGTGAGCGTCACGCGCCCATGCAGCATCTCTCCCGCGCAAAGGCGTCGTTCGAGGTCCAAAACTCCCCGCTCTCCGAGTACGCCGCGCTCGGATTCGAGTACGGCTACTCCGTGGCAGCGCCCGAGAGCCTGGTCCTGTGGGAGGCCCAGTTCGGCGACTTCATCAACGCTGCCCAGGTGATCGTCGACCAGTTCCTGGTATCCGCGCTGTCGAAGTGGCGCCAGGCGTCGCGGCTGACGCTGCTCCTGCCGCACGGCTATGAGGGCAACGGCCCCGAGCATTCGAGCGCCCGCCTGGAGCGGTTCCTCTCGCTCGCCGCCCAGAACAACATCCGGATCGCGAACTGTACGACGGCGGCGCAGTACTTTCACCTTGTGCGGCGCCAGGCACTCGACCCGGTCGGGCGCCCGCTCGTCGTCATGACGCCGAAGGGCCTGCTCCGCCTGCGAGACGCCGGGTCGACGCTCTCAGAGCTCGCCGGAGGCGGATTCGCTCCGGTCATCTCCGAGCGTGGGATCGAGCCGCAGACGGTGCGCCGGCTCGTTCTCTGCTCGGGCAAGGTCTACTACGACATCGTGGGGCACGAGCAGCGCGCCTCCGCGGATGCGGTCGGAGTCGCGCGGATCGAGCAGCTGTACCCCTTCCCTGTCGAAGCTGCCGCTGCACTCGCCGTCTCGCACCCGAAGCTCGCAGAGGTTGTCTGGGTGCAGGAGGAGCCGCAGAACATGGGAGCGTGGCGCGCGCTGCGGCACCGCCTGGAGGAGGCGCTGCCCGCCGGTGTCCCGCTTCGTTATGTCGGGCGGCCGTGGCGAGCCAGCCCGAGCGAGGGCTATCCCACCGCACACCTCCGCGAGCAGGACCGAATCGTTCGCGAGGCGCTCGCCCCGCCGCGGGGGTAGTCCCCTATTTCCTGCGGCGGTTGCGCGCCTGGGCCGCCATGCGAGGCCCGTGCTTTCGGGTTGCATCGA
The DNA here is from genome assembly GCA_013812265.1 of Actinomycetota bacterium. Taxonomy (GTDB): domain Bacteria; phylum Actinomycetota; class Thermoleophilia; order Gaiellales; family Gaiellaceae; genus JACCTQ01. The sequence continues at coordinate 4,458 of JACCTQ010000185.1, read as the reverse complement.
GGATCCGCTTGCGCTGCTTCGGCGGCAAGCGTCGCCAGATGTCCCATGCCGTCAGCACGATTCCGAAGGGACCCATCCGGCGTGCGAGCAGGTAGCGGAGTCGTGGCATGACGTCCATTGTCGCAAGAATCGACGGTGTAGCGGCTACAATCCGCCGCCGTGACTCTGCCCCCTACCTGCGGAGGACTGCATGCCGGTTGACACGCCGAGGTTTTTCTCGCAAGTGATCCAGGACCATCTCGCTCTCAAACAACGGAATGCCGAGCTCGAGGGCCAGATGCCGATCGAGCGCTACAAGGACGATGATCCCTTCAACAACCACCCGCTCTTCAAGACGGAGGAGCAGGCCCGCCTCGAGGAGACCATGGAGGACGTGGCCGTCCCGGTCGCTGCAGGCCCGCTCAGCTGGCCGACCGAGGATGACGGCGACAGCCCCGCCCCCGAGCTCGACGAGAACCTCTGGAGTCGCTCGCGCGACTTCGACTGGGGTGAATGAGGACTGAGCCTTGGGCTCAGTCCTCTAGCAGAACAACAGTCTTCTGGGTTTCTGCTTGCGGCCGCCCTTTGCGGCCGGCGGCGCGCCGCGGCTGTCTCTGGTTTCCCGGATTGGTGAGCGGGTAACCGTTCTTGGACACGACACGAAGGAAGGGAATCTCACTATGAAACGACTCACTCTTGGCGCGCTGCTTGCCTACTTTCTCGACCCGCAGAGCGGCCGCCGGCGCCGCAACATGACCCGGGACCGCGGCCTGGCTTTCTTCCGGCGCGCCCTGCGGCGCTCCGAGCGCGCCGGGCGCGGCGTTGCTGCCGAGGCCTATGGCGTCACCAAGAAACTGACTCACCTGAAGGAAGAGGAGAAGCCTCAGCCGGACGACGTCACGCTGACACGCAAGGTGGAGACCGAGATTTTCCGCGACTCGGACGTCCCCAAAGGCCAGATCAACGTCAATGCCGAGTACGGCAAGGTCGTGCTGCGCGGTGAGGTCGATCGTCCCGAGCTGATCAAGGCTCTCGAGGAGCGCGCCCGCAAGGTGCAGGGCGTCCAAGACGTGGAAAACCTGCTTCGCCTTCCGACGGCGCCGTCCTCAGGTGACCGTTAGGAGGTACCGGCCCGCGGGCACGGCCTCTACTCGTTCCGCGACAGGCGTGCGCCTCGCGCCAAGCCGCTGCGCTACTGGGTGCAGGCGGTGAACCTGGACGGCTCACGCGCCTGGCACGGGCCTGTTCGGGTGCTCGGGAGTTAGGAATCATGGCGAAGATCCTCGTCCATCTCGCGACCGGGCCCGAGAACCCCACCCGGGCGGCGCTCGCTCTTCTCGTCGCCCGCACGGCAGCCGGCGAGGGCCACGAAGTGCAGCTGTTCCTGGCGGGCGACGCCGTGGCGCTAGCCCGTCCGGAGACGGCCGCCGCGGCTCACGGAATCGGCACCGGACCGGTCTCCGAGCACTGGGAGGCGATCGTGTCGGCGGGTGTGCCGATGTTCCTGTCCGGGATGTCGAGCAAGGCGCGCGGCGTCGATGCCGCCCCGGCCGGCGGCACGGTCGAGCTGGCCCAGCCGAGCAAGCTGGTCGAGCTCGCCGTCTGGGCTGATACGACGCTGACGTACTGACCTGCAGCTACGTGCGGGCGATCGTCTCCCAGGTCGCCCGCACACCCTCGTCAAGGGGTTGCGCGGGCTGCCAGCCGAGGTCCCGCCGCGCGAGCTCCGAGTCGAGCACGCTGCGCCGTAGTTCGCCGAGGCGCTCCGGCGCGAACTCCGGCTCGGTGTCGACGCCCGCCGCCTGCTTGCACAGCACGTAGAGCTCGACGACCGACGTCTCCACCCCGGTACCCACGTTGTAGACGCCGGTGTGCCCGACTGCCGCCAGCGTCGCGGTCGCTACTTCGCCGACGAAGACGTAGTCGCGCGTCTGGCCGCCGTCGCCGAAGATGCGGGCCTTCTTGCCATCCTTGAGCCGACCGAGGAAGATCGCCACCACGCCCCCCTCGCCGTGAGGGTCCTGGCGGGGCCCGTACACGTTGCCGTAGCGCAGTGACACGTGCGCTGTGCCGTGGAGCCGGTTGTACATGGCGATGTATTCCTCGCCTGCCAGCTTCGATGTCCCGTACGGGGACAGCGGTTGTCGTTCGTCGGTCTCGCGTGCCGGCCGTTCGCACTCGCCGTAGATGGCCCCACCCGTGGAGCTGAAGACGATCTGCGTCCCGTGCGAGCGGGCAGCTTCGAGTGTCCGAAGCGTCCCGATGATGTTGATGTCGGCGTCGTAGTCTGGCCGCTCCACGGAGACGCGCACGTCGGCCTGTGCTGCAAGGTGGAAGCATGCCTGCGGCCTGAACTCGTTGAAAATCGCTTCGAGGGGCTCCCGGATGTCCTGCTCGATCAACTCCACGCCGGGCGGGACGTTCTCGCGCCGCCCGGTGGACAGGTTGTCGACGACCCTGACTTCGTCCCCTCGCTGCACGAGCGCATCGACCACGTGTGAGCCGATGAACCCGGCGCCGCCTGTCACGATTGCTCGCACCGCTCTATCGTAAAAGACCTGCCAAACACGACCTAACCTGTGGGGGTGCATCGAGTCCGCCTCCTCCTGCTGGGCGCCTCGGCCTCCATCGGGCTCCTGGCGCTCCTGTACCTGGTCGCACGGGGAACGGCCCTCGGTCTCCGGCTGGACGGCGCCGCAACAGAGCTGGGTTTGACAGAGGGGAGAGCACCCCGAATCCACGATGCGACGACGGACGTCTTGCGGACGATCGATGTCAGCTCGCTCGCGCTCTTCGGCGGCGGGACGATCGTCCTGGCTCTGCTGCGGAGGCGGATCGGGCACGCCCTGGCGATTGCCGGGCTCCTCGTCGGCGCCAACGTCACGACCCAGCTGCTGAAGCCGTTCCTGGCCGACGCCAGCGTCCCCGGCGTCGGCCCGTCGCAGGCGGCGGTCGGGACGTTCCCGAGCGGCCACGCGACCGTGGCGATGTCCCTCGGGCTGGCCGCGATCCTGGCCGTGCCGGAGGGCCTGCGAGCGGTGGCTGCCCTTGCGGGAGCGGGGTACGCCACGGCGGTCGGGGTCGCTCTTGTCGCGCTCGAGTGGCATTACCCGAGCGACGTGGTCGGTGGCTACCTCGTGGCGAGCGCCTGGGCCGCGCTTCTGGCAGCGGGCGTCGTCGCCGTCGGAATGCAGGATCCCAGACGCGCCTTCGTCTCCGGCGCGCCTGTCGCTGCCGTTCTGCTGCTCGCCGCCGGTGCTTTCGCGATCATCGTCGGGGTCGCGATCGCAAGGCGCCCGGAGCTCGTCGTGCTCGGCCGGCTGCACACCGCGTTCTTCGCGTCGGCGGTCGGACTCGCCACAGCGAGCATCGCCATCACCGGCTCGATTGCCGTCCTCATCGAGCCCTCGCCGCGACGCGCCGCCCCCAGAGGATGATTCCGGCTTCAGACCGCATCCGTGCGTTCCGGGTGCCGTTGATCGGACTGATGCTCCTCTTCGCGTCGCTCTGGGCGTTCGGCGTGCTCGTGGAGGACGTCGTGACCGGAGATCCGATCGTCCGGCTCGACACGCGCCTCGCGAACTGGCTGCACGAGAACGCCCAGCCCGGCCTGACGGAGTTCTTCGAGGCCGTGACCGTGCTCGGGAACGCGGTCGTCGTCGTCAGCCTCGCGCTAGTGTCGATCGCGGTCCTCGCGCGCCGGGGTCGACGAGGGGACGCCTTGCTCGTCGCGACGGTGGTGACTGGAGCCGAGGCGCTCACCCTGGCAATGAAGCTCGGTTTCCGCAGGGAGCGACCATTTTTCGCGGACCCACTCGCCAGAGAGAGCACCTTTTCCTTCCCCAGCGGCCACGCCATGGTGTCTGTCGCCGTGTACGGCGTGCTGGCCTTTCTGCTGGCACGTGAGCTAGCGTCGTGGCCGGCGCGTTCCGCCGTACTCGTTCCGGCCGCCGCGCTCGTCCTGCTGATCGGTTTCAGCCGGCTCTATCTCGGCGTCCACTACCTGTCGGACGTGCTGGCCGGCTTCATGGGCGGGCTGGCGTGGCTCCTCGTGTGCCTCCTCGCTTTTGCTGCGCGCGGAGCACGCCCGGTGGTTCAGACCTTGCGGTATCGCGCCTGGAGGAAGCAGAACAGGCCGTAGGCGCCCAGCCCGGCGGCGACGGCGCCGAGGAGATAACGGCCGTAATCCGCGCTGGCCACCTTCCGCAGCGCCCCGTCGAGCCCGATCGCCTCCTGCGGGTCGTACTGGATCGCCGCGCGGATGAGGAAGATGCCGACGAGGCCGAAGACGACCATTCGGGCCGCGTGGCCGAAAACTCCGATGCGCGCGATCCAACGCTCCTCCGCCGCGCTCATCTGGCCGGTCTTGAGCTCCTCCTTGAACTTCTGGGTTAGCACCTGGTAGCCGTTCGCGCCGGCGGCCGCGAGGAAGGCGAGTCCCACGGCACCGACGATCCACTTGCCGAGCGGCAGGTCGAG
>JACCTQ010000172.1 GCA_013812265.1 Actinomycetota bacterium | reverse complement strand
CGGCAGGTCTGGGAGTGGGCCGCTGGCGGCGCCTCCGGCTACGAGGAGATGACGAACCTCCCGGCAGTGCTACGCGAGGGGCTCGCAGACGAGGTGCCGTTCTCGTCGCTCGAGCTCCAGGACGAAGCCCACTCGGCGGACGGCACGGTCAAGGCGCTCTTCCGCACGGCGGACCGCCACCCGGTGGAAGCGGTGTTGATGCGTTATCGCGACGGCCGGCGCTCGGTCTGCGTGTCCTCACAATCCGGTTGCCCACTCACCTGCAGCTTCTGCGCCACCGGCGCGATGCGCTTCGGCCGGAACCTGACCGCGTCCGAGATCGTCGACCAGGTGCTCCACTTCCGCCGGCTCGAGCCGCTGAACCACCTCGTGTTCATGGGGATGGGCGAGCCGATGCTGAACCACGATCAGGTGCTGGCGGCGGCGCGACGTCTACCGGACGTGGGCATCACCCACCGACGCACGACGATCTCGACGGTCGGCTGGCTGCCGGGGCTCACGCGCTTCGTCGACGAGGTGGAGGAGCCGATCCGGCTCGCGCTCTCGCTGCACGCAGCCGACCCAGTCCTGCGGTCACAGCTCATGCCGGTGAACGACCGCTATCCGCTGCCGGACGTCCTGGCCGAGTGCCGGCGCTACTTCGAGCTGCGCCACCGCAAGATCTTCGTCGAGTACGTCATGCTGGCCGGCGTCAACGACTCGCCGGCGCAGGCGCGCGAGCTCGCGGAACTGCTCGATCGCGACATGTTCAAGGTGAACCTGATCCCGTACAACCCGGCCGGGATCTACGACGGGTCGGCGCGCGACGCGATCGCCGCCTTCAAGGCCGTCCTCGACGCAGCGCGGCTGCCGTCGACCGTCCGCCTCACGCGCGGCCGCGACATCGCCGCCGCCTGCGGCCAGCTGGCCGCGGCGCGCTAGTGCACCGTCCGTAAGTTTGGTGCGTGATCCGGGGGATGGATCGTCGTTCGTGGCAAGGACGCAGGGAGTCCCGACAGTGGTTCTATCGGGGCGACCGAGGACGCAGCCACGGGCGGCGAGACGCCGCCGGGCGCGTGCCTGAACTTGCGGACGGGTGCACTCGCTCCTCAAGCCGGTCGACCTCTGCGAAGCTCGCGCGCACACGCAAGTAAAAGCGCCAAGCCATGCCAGCCTTCATCGACCGATCGGCGGCGGGACGATCCCGCAGTACTCTCTCGATATCGCAACGAGCAGCCGGCGGAGCCGAGCTCCGCTCGGCGGGAGCCGAACGGCGAGCGGGGTCGGCGGGCCAAGAAGAAAGGGGCTCACGGGGGAAACATGGTTTCGCCCGTGTTCTCAGCTGCGCGCGCGGCGCCAGAGCGGCAGTCCGTACCAGAACCAGGCGAACGCACCAGCCGTCAGCCCGGTCACGAGGGCGGTGATCGAAGCGTCGAACAGGACGTCGGTGATCAGAAAGACCGCCGCCGTCATCGCGATGGCGAGAAAGACTGTGCCCGCGATGGCGAGGCGGTTCGAGATCTCGAGCAGCTCCTCGTCGGAGCCTTCACGCCAGCGCAGCCGGTGGTACGACGACGGCGCGATGAGCAGCACGGAGCCGGCGACCGTCGCGAGGAGCGACACGAAGTAGACGTCCTTCTGCAGCTCCGTGACCTTGCTGAACTGCTGCGTGAACGGAACAGCGAGCAGGAAGGCGAACAGGACCTGCACGCCCGGCAACGCGACTCGAAGCTCGTTGAGAAGCTCGATCAGCTCCTCGCCGTGGTCCTTTTCCTCTTGGCCGTTGTCGTCGTCAGGCATGTCGCCTCGGTACCCGGTCTCAGCGGAATAAATCGCGTTCGGGCGGCATCACGAGATCACGCGCCTTGCCCTCGCCGGCCAGCTCGAGACCGCGGACGATCGCGGCCGGCACGCGCGCCGTCTTTCCCATCACGAGCTCCGCGGCCCCCGCGATCTCGTCCGCGACCGCGATGGTCGTGGCGTGAAGCTCGTAGCCGGCGGGGTCTCGCACGCCACGGAGGTCGAGGAGCACCGTCAACCCCGCGGCCCCGATCGCAACATCGGTCGTACCCTGCCGCCAGGCGCGCCCGAACGAATCCGTTACCAGCACGGCCAGGCGACGGCCGGACAAATCCTCCAGGCGCGTCCGCAGCTGCGCTGCCGAACCATCCGGATCGTCCGGCAACAGCACGAGCGTCTCCGGTCCGGGCGCGTTCGACGCGTCGACGCCGGCCGAGGCGCACACGAAGCCATGCGAGGTCTCGGCGATGACGAGTGGCGGTCGCGTGCGGACGACGCGGGCCGCCTCGCGGAGGATGACCTCCAGCTGCCGCGGATCGTGATCCACCGCGATCGAGAGCGCCGACCGAGAGGGCACTACGTCCCGGAGCGAGATCGTCCGGCCCTCCGCTTTCGACACGACCTTCTGTGCCACGACCACGACGTCGCCGTCCTCGAGACCGCCGGCCCGCTCTGCCGCCTGCGAAAGCTCTGCGGCGAGATCGTCACCTGCGCCGATCTCCGGGAGACCCTCGAGGCCGATGACGCGAAGCTCGCTCACCGAAGGCCGGTGAGGCGAACGCCAACGTGAGCCTTGTAGCGCCGGTTCACGTTCACGATCACGGCAGTCAAGCCCTCCAGCGCGCGGGCGCTCGCCAGCGGGCCGGTGTCCACGGACCGGCCGTTCACGAGCTTCCCGGCCACCTCGAGCGCAAGCTCCTTCGCCGCCGAGTCGTCGCCGCACACGAATGCGTCCTCGTCCGGCGGCTCGTCCCCGGCGAGGTTGCGGGCGGCGAGCGAATGGAGGCCCGCCACGACGGGAACGTCCACCAACCCGCTCACCCGCTCGGCGATCGAGCTCGGCTCGGGAGTCGGCCGGACACCGTCCGGCGAGAACAGGAGCTCGCTCGCAACGCACAGGAGAGGGGAGCGGATCGTCCCACGGAGCTGCCGCGCCGTCTCGAGCGCACCTTCTGCCTTCACGGCCAGGATCACGATGTCGGCAGCGCCCGCAATATCCTCGTTTGCGCCGCCCTCGACGCCAAGCTCTGCTGCCACTTCGCGGCCACGTTCTGCGTCTCGAGAGCCGACGAGCACCTCCTCTCCGGCGGCATGCAGACGAGCCGCGAGCGCACGCCCGAAGCTGCCCGTGCCGCCGACGATCGCGACTCTCACGAGAGCACGGCCACGGCCTCGACGGCCGTCTCCGCCAGCCGGCGGCTCGCCCTGCAATCAGTCATGAGCGTGGAAGTGACGACAGCTCGCACTCCCGTGGCCTCCACGGCCGCGCATCCCCATGCGTCCGCGTGGTCGATGAGGAGTGCGTCCACGAGGCCCGCGTAGCAGCCGGCCACGTGTACGGGCGAGGTCCCGCCGGCCAGACGCTCCAGCATCCTGTCGGCCGGGCCCTTCACGGCCCGTCCGCCGACGAGCGGGCTGACGGCGACGACCGGAGCACGGCGGCGAGCAAGCGCCTGCCGGATCTCCGAGACGGCGAGAATCGGCCCGATGCTGACATACGGGTTGCTCGGCGCGATGAGGATCACGTCGGCGGCCGCAAGAGCGTCGAGAACGCCCGGGGCGGCGGTGGCCCGCTCGGCTCCCTCGAACCGAATCGCATCCACGTCGTCACGATGCCCGCGCGCGACGAACCACGTCTGGAACGGGAGATCGCCGGCCGGCGTCGCGAGCCACGTGCGCAGGCGGTCGTCCGTCGCAGGCAGGAGCACGATCTCGAGTCCACACGCGGCGGCGAGCCGCTTCGTCACTGCGGAGAGAGGCTCTCCCCATCCGAGCGCCTGGGTGCGCACCAGATGCAGGCCGATGTCGCGGTCGCCGAGCTGGAACCACGTCTCGCCGCCGAGCTCACCGGCGGCGGCGAGCGCGTTCCACGTCTCGCCAGCCCGTCCCCAACCCCGCCGTTCATCGCCGAGACCTGCGAGCGTGTAGACGATGGAGTCCAGATCGGGGGAGACGTGCAGCCCGAGCACCTCCAGGTCGTCGCCCACGTTCCCGATCACCGTCACCTCACCCGGATCCACGACCTCCACGAGCCCGCGCAGGAAGCGCGCACCGCCCACGCCTCCGGAGAGAACGACGACCTTCAACGGACGGGCTCGAGTTGGAGCGCCGCGAGGGCGGCGCTCGTGCTCGGCCCAAGGCGCGCCTCGAGGCGCTCGAGATCGGCGAACGTGTCCACGTCGCCGGCGAGGTTGGGGATGTCGGCGAGCGTGACCTCCACCCCGAGGCGGGCGGCATGCTCGCGGAAGCGCCGCTCGCTGCCCGGGCCGTAGAGCGGGAGGAAGAGAGAGCTGGAGGCCAGTGCAAGGGCGTTCGTAGTACCGTCGGCAGCGCGGACGAGGGCGATGCCGTCGGCCGGTAGCGCTCCGAGGAGGGCAAGCAGATCGCGCGGCTCGGCACAGGGCAGATCCGCGTTCACGACGAGCGCGGCACCGGGCTCCGCCGCCGAAAGACCAGCCGCCACGGCCGCGCCCTGGCCTGCGCCGGAGTCCCGCACCAGCCGGACCTCTAGCCGCGTCGCCAGGGCCTCCGCCTCCTCGTCGGCCGTGACGAGCCATGTGGGGCCGACCGGCGTGCACGCGTGGAGCACGTCCGCGAGCATGGCGAGGCTGAGCGCGAAGCGCTCGAGCTCCGACGTCGGCGCAAGGCGCTGCTTGCCCGTGGCCCCGCGGTAGGGAACGATGATCGCTGTCATGCCTCAGAGAGACTATCCCTCGGTGTCACCGCCAAACGCGATCGCGAACGGCGCCATCGCCGATCGGCTCGAGGCATTCGCGGCGCTGCTCGAGCTGGCCGAGGCCAACGCCTACACCGCAAGGGCCTACCGGCGGGCGGCCGAGTTGATCCGCACTACTCCCGCGCCCATCGCCGAGCTCGTGACTGCAGGACGGGTTCGAGAGCTGCGTGGGATCGGCCCGGGGATCGAAGCCCCGGCTGCGCGAGCTCGTGGAGACCGGCGATATCGCGGAGTTGCGGGAGCTGGAGGACTCCGTCTCCCCCGAGCTCGTGGGGCTCGGGCGCTACCTGGGCCTCAGCGCCAAGCGGGCCGTCGAGATCGGTCGCGCTCTCGGCGTACGCACCGCGGCGGAGTTTCGCGCGGCCGCGACGGAAGGACGGCTCCGCACGGTGCCGGGCGTCGGCCCGAAGACAGAGCAGAAGCTGCTCGACGCGCTCGCGCGTCCCGAGCCCCCGAAACGGCCCCGAACGCTCCTGTTGCACCGCGCGCGAGCGCTGCTGGACGCGATCGCAGCGGACCTCGGAGGAGAGATCGCGGGCGATGTGCGCCGCTGGAAAGATGCGCCGGAGACATTCGCGGTCGTGTGCCGGGGCGAGCACGCGGGAGCGATCATCGATCGCTTCGAGAGGCATCCTCAGATCGTCGCGGTCGTCGAACGTGAGGGCCGTCGTGCGATCGGAGTGACGGTGGAGGGCATTCCGGTCGAGCTCGTCGTGGCCACTCCGCAGACATTCGGGACCGAGCTCATGCGGGCGACAGGGTCAGCGGCCTACGTCGACGCCTTCGAGCCGCTGCCCTCGGTGGCCGATGAGCCATCGGTCTACCGGCAGCTCGGCCTTCCCTACTGCCCCCCGGAGCTCCGCGAGCGGCCGTTCAGCGACGCGCCGCCGGAGCTGCTCGAGCTGCCCGATCTCCGCGGCGACCTCCATTGCCACACGACGTGGTCCGACGGGCGCGCAGGCGTGTACGACATGGGCCTTGCGGCCCGGGAGCTCGGCTACGACTACCTGGCGGTTTGCGACCACACCCTGAACGTGCGCGTCGTACCCGGGCTCGGCCCGGACGACGTCCGCCGCCAGGGCGAGGAGATCGACGCGACGAATGCGCGTCTGGCCCCGTTCCGCCTGCTCAAGGGGATCGAGTGCGACATCCTGCCAGACGGGACGCTCGACCTCCCCGACGACGTCCTCCGCGAGCTCGACTGGGTGATGGCGAGCGTCCACGCAGGCCAGCGACAGCCGCGCGCAGAGATGACACGAAGGGTCCTGGAGGCGATCCGGAACCCGCACGTGTCGGCCCTGAGCCACCCGACCGGCCGGCTGATCAACCACCGCCCCCCGAACGCTCTCGATCTCGAGCGCGTGATCGAGGTTGCGCGCGAGACCGGGACGGCGCTCGAGGTGAATGGTCTCCCGGACCGCCTCGATCTGCGCGACGAGCACGTCCGGCTCGCGGTCGAGGCCGGCATCCCCATCGTCACCTCCACCGACGCTCACTCGGTCCGAGGGCTCGGCAACATGCCGCTGGCGGTTGCCACGGCGCGCCGCGGCTGGGCCACGGCCGCCGATGTGGTCAACACACGGCCGCTGGAGGCGATCCTTGCCCTGCGCTAGGGCCTAGCCTGGCGGCTTGGTCTCGCCCGGGGGTATGGCCGCCTGCGCCTCGCCCGCAGGCTCGTTGTTGCCGGTCAGCGCTTCGCGCGGCCCGAGAATCGACCCCAGTTGCCCCAGCGCCTGGGCGAACTCGCTTGGGATGATCCAGACCTTGTTCGAGTCGCCCTGGGCGATCTGCGGCAGCATCTGCAGGTACTGGTAGGCAAGCAGCTGCGGATCCGGGTTCCCCGCGTGAATGGCCCGGAAGACCGTGTCGATCGCCTGTGACTGCCCCTCGGCCGAGAGGATCTGCGACTCGCGCTGGCCCTCGGCCCGCAGGATCGCGCTCTGCTTCTCGCCCTCGGCGGTCAGGATCTGCGACTGCTTCACACCCTCGGCGGTGAGGATGGCCGCGCGCCGGTCACGCTCGGCTCGCATCTGCTTCTCCATAGCCTCCTGGATCCCCATCGGGGGGTCGATCGCCTTCAGCTCGACGCGGTTGACGCGGATGCCCCACTTGCCCGTCGCCTCGTCGAGTACGCCGCGCAGCTGCTGGTTGATCTCGTCGCGCGAGGTGAGCGTCTCCTCGAGCGTCATACCGCCGATCACGTTCCGCAAGGTCGTGACGGTGAGCTGCTCGATGGCGGAGATGAAGTTCGCAATCTCGTAGGTCGCCGCCTTGGCATCGGTCACCTGGAAGTAGATGACCGTGTCGATGTGGACGACGAGGTTGTCCTCGGTGATCACGGGCTGAGGCGCGAACGACACCACCTGCTCGCGCAGGTCGACCAGCGGGCGCACCCGATCGACGAAGGGGATGACGATGGCGAGCCCGGAGTCCAGTGTCCGGTTGTACCGGCCCAGCCGCTCGACGAGTGCAGCGCGTGCCTGCGGCACGATCTTGATCGAGCGACTGAGGACGAGCAAGACGAACACCGCGATAACCCCGAGGGCGATCAACCCAGCCATGACTTCACTCCTTTATTCGTAGACGAGCGCCGTAGCGCCTTCGATTTTGGCGACCTCGACACGAGCCCCCGGCTCTATCACCTGATGCTCGGCGAACGCGCGCGCCGTCCAGACCTCTCCCCCGATCTTCACCCGGCCGCCGTCGGCATCCACACGCTCGACCACGACGCCCCGGGTACCTTCCAGCGCAGCAGTCCCGCTGCGAAGGCGAGGCGGCGCGTACAGATGTCGCTTCGCGATCGGCCGAATGAAGGCGAGCGAGGCGAGCGAGGCGACGATGAAGGCCGCGAGCTGCAGCGCGAGCCCACCTCCGACAAGGGCCACGACGGCTGTCAAGGCCGCCGCCAGAGCGATCGGGGCGAGCAGGAAACCAAGCGTCAGGACCTCGCCGGCCGCAAGCGCGGCGGCGACGATTACCCAGATGACCCAGGCGGACATCGTGTTGTTCTAAGTCTACTTAGAGAGCTCCGTTGCCTCTACCAGCATGAGCGATAGATCTCAAAGCGCGGGCGCTTCGGTTGCGATTCCGCCTGAAGCGGGCTCCACTGAGACTCCTTGGCTCGGCGATCAGACCTTGACAAGCTTCCCGCCGGGCACGCGCACCTTGACGTCGACCTCGGCGCCGACGGCGCCGAAGATGCGCGAAAGCGTGTCCCAGGTCGGGGATACATCCCCCTTCTCGATCCGGGCGATTTGCGGCTGCTTCATGCCGGCCGCCTTTGCCAGGTCCTCCTGAGTCAGGTCGAGCCGCTTTCGCAGTGCGACGATCTTCTACCCCGTCGCGCGGTAGGCAGCGCCCGGGCCGGTTGTCGACCACTCTGCGAGCTCGAACCAGTGCGTGGCCCGCAGAGCTACTGCGACCTTCGGATCGGTGTGCTCCGCGTTGAACACGTTGTGCTCGAGGTCGCAGCAGATCGCGACGTCGCCGAGCGGGAAGTCCGCGAGCGTGACGAGGGAATCCGAGGGAAGTCGCGCCTCGGCCACCGTGTAGTGCTTGAACTGCAGGTCGGGGGCCAGCTCCATCAGCTGTGGCCAGTCGGGGCAGGTGCGCGAGCTCATCGACCTCTCATTTCGGCGGCGGGCTCGATTTCCTCCGTGCTCCACTTCCCCTCGAGGCGAAGCGGGCCGCGCTCGCCGCTTGCCGGGTACACCAAAAACCGGGCCGCGTCGTCGAGCCAGTGGAAGAGGCGCTCTCCCGTCGCGTCCGCCAACCCGAAGCGGAGCTGGAACCGGCCCTCGGCGAGGGGCATTCGCTCCAGCTCGAAGCGGAGGATGTGCTCGAGGGCCTCGTTACGCCAGCCGAGCTCAGCCGTGTCCTGTTCGCCGGCTGCGAGCAGTAGGCCTCCTTCGCCGCGTAGCTCGAAGGAGAGCCGAGGCGCCGGAATCGGCGCCTCGGAGACCACGCGCAGGCGAAGCGTGAGCGGCTCGCCGGCGAGGAACTGCCGCCGCGGTGTGTCCTCGGGCCCGAGCAGCTCCACCTCGACGATTCGCACCTCCCCGCTACCCCACTCGCGTAAGCCCACGCTGCGCTCTTCGGGATCCTGCTCGGCGGCGAGCAAGAGGTGGTAGCGAGAGATCGCGTCGTGCGTAGGCCCGTCGAAATCGACCGTGCCGTCGCGGAGCAGAACGGCACGCTCACAGAGGCGCTCCACGGCGGTGGCATCGTGCGAGACGAACACGATCGTGCCCCCTCTCTGCTTGAACTCGAAGATCTTTCCGAAGCACTTGCGCTGGAA
>JACCTQ010000165.1 GCA_013812265.1 Actinomycetota bacterium | reverse complement strand
CTGATAATCTCTCTTGGACCGCGCCCGATGCTACGCGCGGTAACGCCTCTCCTTGGGAAGCCAGCGTGCCGGGCGCGGCTCACCTTGCCGGAAGTGGAGCGGGCCGCAAGCTTCTCCCTTGTCGCTTGACATAGTGCCTCCCGTACGAGCTTTCTATTCGGCACTCAGCGCTACGGCGGCAGCCTTCTCCGATGCCTGGAGATCACCAAGCCGCGGGCCGTGCAGGTCGAGGCCCGTGGCCAGGGCGAGTGCTTGCGATACTCCCCGTTCAATGCGAGCTCGACTAATCGTCGTCGCCATGCTTTTCGCCTTCGGCGTCGTGTCCTCGGCGAGCGCTGCTCCTCCAACGCTTCTCTCGGTCGGGCATACCAACCGTCATCCCAAAGCGTCGTGGAGGCTCCCTGCCTTTACCGACGCGTGGGCGATCGAAGTCGCCAGAAAGCCGAGCGTGGCCACAAGCGGCGCGTTCTTCCGGGAGAACGTTGTCGTGTTCGAGCAGCTGCGCGAGGGCCAAACCTCTTGGGTCGGGGAGCGGCAACTAGCACCGGGCACCTACTACGTTCACGTAGCCGGCTGGGATAACGAGGACGCTCGAGAGGAATGGTCGAGCGTCAAGAAACTCGTGATCGCCAAGGTGATCGTTCCGGCGGGGGCTGTGGCAGCTATGGAGCGAACACGGGCTTATGGGCTCCTCTACCTGCCGACCTGGCTTCCGCCGGGCTTTCGCTACCGGCGCTGGTCGTTTAAGTCGGACGTGTTGACAGTCCAGTTCTGGCGTGGTCGGGTGGATCCAACCCTCTACTGGACCGTGGCCAACCGCCTGGGGGCAACGGAGCCATGCAATGCCTATTCGTCGCGTCGCTACCGCACGGGCGGTATGACGATCTACATGGGTTCGGGCAATCACGGCCGCAGCGTCTGGCGCTGTACCAAGTCCGCCGGCGGAATCCCGATCTCCGTGGACGTCTGGGACCCGCACGCCGTGCGTTTGCCCGATCTCGTACGGATGGTCGCGACCGCAAAGCCGGTGCCTTACCCCTGAGCGCGAGGGGGCGCGGCGCGCCGCACTTGACCTACACGCCGCCAGACGTGTAGTTCACACGAAATGCCACTACCCAGCCACGAAGCTGCTTCGCCTCTAGCCCGGGGTAATAGCCGATATCGTCCGCTGAGGTGTAGCGAGTTACGAGCCAGGCCCAAGGGCCCCGCGTGCGCGTGTTGCGGTAGAGCGCATGCAAGCGGTGAACGGGCTCTCCGATGCGGAGTCCCTTCGACGTACGCCATTGCTTGCCCGTAATGAGCGCTTGGCCGAAGTATCCGTACTGCGGTGCGCAGGGATCGCGACCACCGAGGTTGTAGAAACTGATTCGGAGTCCGATCTCGCTCCAGCGCGCCACGCAGTAGAAACCTTGCTGCTCGCGTCGCAGACTCGACGGTTTCCCGAACGCGCGCGCTGCCCCATAGAGCGTTCCGTCCTTCTTCACTCGAAAGGAACCGATGCGGTCATCGGACTGTACGACGAACGAGACCGCGCCTGTGGCGGTAGAACGCGTCACTCCAACACAGACGGCCACTAAGAGACTCGCGAAAGCGAGGGAACGCATGAACGCAGGATATTCGCCTTTGGCCTGTCTCTCCATAACCGCCCGCTTGCAGAACCGCTTGCAGAGGCACCTCGCCGTCGTCGTTTATGGCAACAACAAAGCCCCTGAGCGGGGCTTTAGCTAGCTCCCCGGGTTGGACTCGAACCAACAACCCTCCGGTTAACAGCCGGATGCTCTGCCAATTGAGCTACCGGGGATCGGCGCAGCCGGGGAATTTTAGCTACCTACGCCTGCTCGGTGACCGCCGCTCGCAGCTTGCTTTGAAGCTGGACGAGCTCGCCGTGGCGCCGCTCGTCCTCGCCCGTCATCGGGCGGGTATGCAGATGGGCGATCTCGCGCTCGATCCACCGCTCCTGCAGCTCGAGGAAGAGCCCCCTCGCGCTTGCCGGTGAGACGCCTTCCTGCTCGGCGGTTGCCCAGAGCTCGGCGCGCAGCGCGGCGTCGTCGCCCGCCGCCACGACCTCACCCGCGAGCTCGGCGCGGAGGCGGCGGTGATCCTCGCTGTCGAAGTGCTCGTCGCCGAGCTGGGTCACGTACTCGGCGGCGCCTTCAGGATCGAGTACGCACGCGGCGAGGAACATGCGCTCCAGCCGGAAGCCCGATACGAGCAGCTTGGGCGACAGGCCCCCGCTCGCACGCCGGGCGCGGGGCGCCAGCCCGGCCTGGGTCTCTCGCGGGAGATCGAGCCGGTCCGCAGCAAAGCTGACGGCATCCTGCCGCTCCGGCGAGTCGTCGAAGCGCGACAGCACCTCGCGAACCTCTCTGAAAGCCTCCTCGCGGTCTCGAGCACCCTCGATCGCGAGCCGAGCCCGATGCTTGACATAACTCTCGGCGCCCCGGAGCAGATCCTCGAATCCCTCCGCGGCGTCGGCGGGGTCGAGGCCGGCAGGGAGCGCGACGACTCGCACCTGAAGGTCGAGCGCGTGGGCGATCTCCATGCCACGCAGCGTGGCCGCCTCACCGGCCGCGTCGGAGTCGAAGCAGAGAAAGATCCTGCGCGTGAGGCGACCGAGCTCTTTCAGCTGGCGCTCTGTCAGGGACGTCCCCATGGAGGCGACCACCGGCTGGAGGCCGACCTGGTGGAGTGCGAGCACGTCCGTGTACCCCTCGACGACGATGGCCCGATCTTCCTTGGCGACGGCGGCGCGGGCGAGGTGGAGCCCATAGACGACTCCGGCCTTGTGGAAGAGCTCACCCTCCGGAGAGTTGACGTATTTGGCCCGGAGGGGATCGTCTTCGCGCATGCGACGGGCGCCGAAGCCGATCACGCGGCCGCGCGGATCCGAGAGCGGAAAGAGAAGTCGATCGCTGAAATAGTCGTTGCCCCGCCGGTTAACGAGACCTGCATCCTCCAGCTCGGTCTGGCTGAATTCTCCCTCCCTGGCCTTCTGCGCCAGCGTGGCTCCGCCGGGAGACAACCCGAGCCGGTATTCACGACACACGGGCTCCTCGAGCTTCCGCTCCCGAAGATACTGCCGCGCGCCCTCCCCCAGCCGCGACTCCCAGAGGTAGCGCTCGTAGAAACCGGCCGCCTGCTCGAGCAGCGCGAGCAGGCGCTCGCGGTGCTTTCGCTGGGCATCAATCCGGGGCGACGACTCCTCGTATTCGAGCGTGACGCGGAATCGCTCGGCGAGCCACTCGACCGCCTCGGCGAAGTCGAGGTTCTCCGTCTCGCGCACGAACGAGATGACGTCTCCCCCCTTGCCGCAGCCGAAGCAGTAATAGAGCTTGTCCTGTGGCGCAACGGAGAAGCTCGGCGTTCGTTCCTCGTGGAAGGGACAGAGCCCGGTGTACCGCGCCCCCGCTCGCCGCAGCGGAGTGCGCCCCGAGACGACCTCCACGATGTCGGCCGCGGCGACCGCCTCGCGGACCGAGGAGTCCTTGATCCGCGCCACTTAGCGACTTCCGGGGCGGAGCACTAGCCGGAGAGTGTCGCGGCGTATGCCAGCGCGAAACGATCAGTCATGCCGGCAACGTACTCGGTGATCTGCTCGGGCGGATCCCCCCGGTCCGCAAGGTGCCCGAAAATGGTGCTGACCACCATCCGCGCCCGCTCGTGCTCGGCTCGTGTGTTCGGTCCCAGGTAGACGTGCTCGAACATGAAGGAGCGGAGCGAGAGCATCGCGGAGCCGATCTCGGGGCTCTGCTCGATGTCGCCCGAACGCTCGGACATCTCGACGAGATCATGGACGAGCGTGTCGATGCGGCGCGATCCGGTCGGCCCGAGCAGCGCGACCTCCTCCCGCGGCAGGTCCTCCACTCTGAGGATTCCGTACCGAATGGCGTCGTCGATGTCGTGGTTGATGTACGCGACGCGATCGACCAGGCGGACGATCTTGCCCTCGAGTGTCCCGGGCTCCCGCTCGCCGGTATGGGTCAGGATCCCGTCCCGGACCTCGGTGGTGAGGTTGAGGGTCTCGGCAATCCGGAGCGATTGCTCGTTGTGGCGGAAGTGCCCGTCGAAGCGGACGCGGAGCTGCTCGTCGAGCGCGTCCTCACCCGCATGCCCGAACGGCGTGTGCCCCATGTCGTGGCCGAGGCCGATGGCCTCGGTGAGATCCTCGTTGAGGCGGAGCGCCCGGGCCGCACCCCGCGCGATGCCGGTCGTCTCGAGCGTATGGGTCATGCGAGTCCGGTAGTGGTCGCCGGAAGGATCGATGAAGACCTGCGTCTTCCCCTTCAGCCGCCGGAATGCCTTCGAGTGCAGGATGCGGTCGCGGTCCCGCTGGAAGGGCGTGCGCAGGCGGCAGGTGTCGTCGTCGCGCAAGCGCCCACGGGTCTCGTAAGAACGCACGGCCAGTGGTGAAAGGCATGCGTCCTCGTGCGCGCGCATGCGCTCTTCGAAGACGTCCACGACCCTGCCTGCAACCTTCGGCATCTTCAGTCAGGCTAGACGATGAGAGGGACGTCCCGGCGGCCGCTCCGGCCGCTAGCGTAGAGCCGTGACCACGATCCTGCTCACACGCCACGGAGAGACGGACTGGAATCTGCAGCGGCGCGTGCAAGGGCACGTGGACCGTCCTCTCAACGACCGCGGTCGCGAGCAAGCCCGGGCGCTTGCCGAGGAGCTCCGCGACGAGCACTTCGACGCCGTCTACTCCAGCGACCTCGCCCGCGCCCAGGAGACCGCCGCCATCGTGGCGCGGCATCGTGGCCTCGATGTGAGCACGCTTCCGGCCTTGCGGGAGAAGAACTTCGGCTCGTGGGAAGGGCTCACCGACGCGGAGGTGCTCAGTCGGTACCCCGCGGCACGGTCCGGGCCCTGGGGCGACGGCGAGTCGACCGAGGAGGTAGCAGATCGCGTCATGGGCGCCATCCTCGAGATCTCGGAGCGCCACCCCGACGCTCGGGTGCTGGTCGTGACGCACGGCGGACCGATTCGGGCCGTCCTCTCCCGCGCACACGTGAACGGGGGCGGCAACGCCTCTGCCCGGGTGGTGGTCGATAACTGCGCCGTCAACATCGTGGAGATCCGGGACGCCGTTCTTCGGGTCCCTCAGGTAGACCTCCCGCCGTCACCATAAGCCGAGCGTGAGACCACCGAAGTGCCGAGCTAGCTGAGGCGCGGGTGGCAGGCATCCACCGCGGCCACTTTCTGGACAGGCCCTTAACGTCGTCAGCGTGGCAAGCGGATCGCCTGCGACAGCCTGCTCTCATTGCCGACGGGATCGGCCATCGTAAGCGTGAGCCGGAGGCTGCGCACGTTCTTCGGCGCACGGATCCGTAGCGTGTAAGCGACGGGCGCGGTGGTCGCTCCGGAGCGCTTCACGAACTGAGAACCGGCGTCCACCACCAAGGCGTACCGAACCGAATTCTCCGCCAGGTTGTCTTCCGGCTTGAAGGAAACGCGCAGCGAATAGATACGCAGCTTCTTTGGCTTTTGCAGCAAGACTTTCACTGCTAAGTCCCGCGCCTGAGGGGCAACCGCGTCATGATCGACGAGCGCCTGACAGTGCTCGACCGTGTTCTCTGTCGCATCGTGAGCGCAGCTTCCCTGGCCTCGGAGATCGGCGTACTTGCCCGTTCCGGTGAACGACAACGCCGATGCGCCGCGTGCGACGATCGTGCCGCTGCCGTCAGCGCAGGTCATCGTCGCCTGCTGGACCCCGCCGACGGGCCGCCTCACGGTACTGCCCTCGGCGCAGAAAGGAGGCGTGGCCGTAAACGTCATGTCTCCGGCCGGATCAGCGCGCACGGTAAACAAGACCCGGGTCGGCGTCCCACCCGCTGCTCCTGGAAGTCCTGTGAGAGCGACGAGGGCTATGACTGTCGCCAGGACGACACGAACGTCGAACCGGCTCATTGGGGTTCGCGCCATCGCTCCCCGCTTCACGAGATGCGCGCTGTGGGGGACGACGCGCTCGGTCGGGTCGTCTCCGTACGCATGCACTCCCCATGCTACCGGCCGGGACCTCGTCCCGTGTGCTCACTCTCGAGCCTCCTTGCGCTAGCCTGGACGGCGAATCCGAACGGCTTGGTTTACAGGGAAACGGGGCGTCCGTCTGGCGGGACCTGCCTTGGACTTTGGTCGAGGGTCTCGTTTAGCCCGGTGTGACCCCCGTGTTTCGCGAAGGTGACCGTTGTAACATCGTCACTTCACTCGAACGAAAGGGGGTGAGGCGTATGCGGCTCCGCGTACTCCTCCCGTTCTTCGTGGTGCTGCTGGCGTTCGCATCTCCTGCCGCCGCACACCTCTCGTCGTCGTGAGCCCGAACGGCCAGGGCCACGGGACAACTCAGTGGGTGGGTGGCGGCCCTGTGCCGGGTCAAGGTGCAGGCTTGATCCTGTCTCCCATCGGGATGCTTCCCGCAGCGCACGGCGCCGGCCTGGTTCACGCATGCATCGTGACCAGTGGTTCGGGAGCCGTGATGTTCATTCCGCCACCCTTCACCCGCCCCGATACCGACTGCATGCACGGCGAGCAGCACTGACTTTCCAGCGTCGCGCCGCCGTGGCGACCAGCCACGGCGGCACCGTCGCGTCTTGGCCGGAACAGAACTCCCGGGAGGGGGGCTCTTGCGTTCTGCGCGACGGCATGACATCTAGCCAGTGCTCGCACTGGTAGAAGGTCATCCCGACCAAGGTTGTCCACTCCTGGAGTCGCGCCTAGCTGAGTTAGGCGTGCAGGGGACGCCCGCTTGGTACCAGATCGGAAACGCGAATGCGAACGGCTTGGTTGAGCCGTAAGCGCTAGTCTCCGCGCAATGGACGACTACACGAGCAAGTACAAGGGCGAGCAGGTCGAGGTCGCGCTGTTCGGCGGGGATTATCAGGAGGGGGTGTTCACGGCCTACTGCGTGGTCGATGAGG
>JACCTQ010000163.1 GCA_013812265.1 Actinomycetota bacterium | reverse complement strand
AGGAGGGCATTCTCTATGCCGACCTCGAGCCGAGCCGGCTGTACGAGGAGCGCCAGCGCTTCGACCCGGCCGGGCACTACCACCGTCCCGACGTACTGAGGCTGAGCGTGCGCGCGCCGCGAGCACGTGCGCGTCAATCCAGGACTCGCGGAGCGTGGGAGGTCGAGTAGACGTCCTTCCGTTTGATCAGCCCGTTCTCGAACGGGAACACGTCGATCCCGTCCCACTCGCGGCGCCGCCCGTCCGGGTGGGTCGCCGAGGCGGTCCACTCGCTCACGACGAGGCCCTCGCGCACGTAGAGGCGCCGTCTACGAAATCTCAGATCGGGCCAGCTGCGGAAGATCTCGGCGATGTGGCGATCCGCCTCCTCGCCCACGGCCGACTCTCCCGCGGTGTGGTTCTCGAACACGAAATCGGGCGCATGCATGGATGCGATCGTGTCCATGTCCTGCTGGTTCCACGCCTCGTTGTAGCGCTCGATCAACTGCTCGAGCGCGCCGGGCGAGTCACTGGTTGCGGTACTGGTCATGGCGTCCTCCTGGGTTGTCGGATCGAATTTTCGAGCCGGAGCGTGCCGGATGCAACCCGGCATCACGCCTCTAGCGCGGCGGCCGAGCAGCCCGTCTGAGCACCCGCTCGTCGCCGGTTCGCCTCGTGACGCCGTCGGCGTCCATTCGCTCCAGGAGGAGCTGCGCCGAGCGACGCGAAGTCTCGAGCAGGTCCCGGAGCCGCGCGAGTCGGATGCTCCCGGCTTGCTCGCATTCCGCGATGACGGCCGTCCGTGCCTGCTCGTACGCCTCGGCGCCAATCGCCAGCCCTGCTCCGACGCGGACGAGACGCCCCGTTTCCTCGAGGTACCGCGCAACGTCGATCTCCGCCGGCCTGATCGGGTCGAAACCTGCTTCGGCCAGCTCCCCCTCGAGCCTCTCGACTTCGGTGCCCCGCGTCGCTCGGGAGGGTCCGGTGCCAGGAAGATAGGCCTTGGCTCCTCTCCGTTCGATCCCGAGCTCCGGTAGGACGTCCGCAGCCCACGCCTTCCCCGGAAAGAGCTGCGCAACGGGGACGCTCGGATCGAGCGGCGCCTCCTCGACACGCCTTTGCAGGTGGGCGGTAATGCGTCCCCGCTGCTCGCGCAGCCAGGCGTCCCCGAAGTACCAGTCTCCGGCCCGCTGCACCCTGCGAAGACCTTCGTCCAGCTCGCGGGGGCCGAGCAAACCCCGGGCCAGGAGCTGCGCCCGCGTCACCGGCTCGTGCACGGTGGCGCACACGATCGAGGCGGGATCACCGTCGACGAGCAGGTCGAGGCGCTCCGTCGACGCGGCGCGGGGCGGTGAGGGATCGACCACCACACCGCCGCCGAGAGTTGTTCCTGCGCGCAGAACGACCCGGTCGCCACGGGCTGCCACGACGGGCGTCGCCAGGCGCAGCTGCGCATAGTGATTCCCGACTCGCCGCACGCGGGCAGGAATCTCCGACGTGCCGTGGTGCACGAGCAGTCGCGCGCCGTCGGCGATTGGCTGGATCGGCTCCAGCGTGACGTCGAGCCGGTAGCCGACCGGGTAGGCACCCGTCTCGACGAGCGCATCGCCGCGGCGCAGCGCGCTGCGGTCGATCCCGGGCAGGCTCACGGCGACGCGCTGGCCCGCCTCGGCCCGGCTGACGGGCCGGTCGTGCACCTGCACGCTGCGAATACGAACCATCGTGCCCGCCGGCTCGGCGCGGAGCTCTTCACCCTCGGCGATCGCGCCTGACCAGAGCGTTCCGGTGGCGACAGTTCCGATGCCCTTGAGCGTGAAGACGCGGTCGACGAAGAGCCGCGTTGGTAGGTCGCGCCGCGGGCCATCGCCGTTCTCGGCCACCTTGTCGATCTCCGACCGGAGGTCGTCGAGCCCAGCGCCGGTCTTCGCGCTCACCGGAAGCACCGCGACCCCCGGCACCAGATCGCGCGCCTCCTCGATCGCGAGCTCCAGGACTTCCCCGTCGACGGCGTCCACCTTGGTCACGGCAACGACTCCGCGCTCGATCCCGAGCAGCCGTAGAATGGCAAGGTGCTCGTGTGTCTGAGGCCGAGCGCCCTCGGCGGCGTCGATGACGAGGAGGAAGAGGTCGATCCCCGTCGCGCCCGCGACCATGTTGCGCACGAATCGCTCGTGGCCCGGCACATCGACAACGGACAGCAGCCTCCCGCTCGCAAGCTCGAGTGGGGCATAGCCCAGATCGATGGAGATTCCCCGCTCGCGCTCCTCTGGTAGCCGGTCGGTGTCCTTGCCTGTCAGGGCGCGGACGAGCCAGGTCTTGCCGTGGTCGATGTGGCCGGCAGTGCCTATCACCAGCGGCGCGCCGGCTCTCTGGTCGGCAGATGGCACGGGCCGGGATCGTAGCGTTGCCCCTTGGCGAGGCCTGATGAGGGTGGCTTTCTCTACGTCGCGGAGCGCTGTGCGGCGATACGGCTGTTGGAGATTCACGTACCAGCCCCACTGCGCGCCGTCATCGAGCCAAGAGACCCAGAGGGCGTGCCAGTCGTCCTCGCGCATCAGCACGAGGGTGTTCACGTCCCATTCCGCATACGTGAATGTCCAGTCGCCCAGGGCGGCGGATGACGGCGAGGCGCTCGCCGCGCGACACTTCGCGCGGACGGGTCGTCGGCGTCGTCGGCGCCTTCCAGCGCGTGCCCTTCGGCAACCAGAGCGCAACGAAGTCCCCTTGGTCGTCGACGACCGTCATCGGACGCGCGGCCCAGACCCGGCCCTGCCACACCTCTTGGAGAACGACGGCCTCGCCCGCCGACCAGCTCACGCGCGCGCTGCGAGCACTGCCGCTGCGACGGCGCCGACCTCCTCGTCGTCGAGCGTGCGGCAGTCGAGCAGGCAGCGGCCGTCACGCACGATGCCGACCACGGGCGGCTCGCCGGCTCGGAGGTCGGCGGCGAGCTCGACCTCGACTGCACAGGCGTAACTCGGCAGCTCGGCCAGCGGCAGCGCGCCGCCGCCGACGCGGCCGACCGTCTGCTCG
>JACCTQ010000148.1 GCA_013812265.1 Actinomycetota bacterium | reverse complement strand
GCCGGATCCTCCTGGTCGTAAGCCTCGGCCTCCACGATCACGCCGCCGATGCCGTCCACGAGCAGCGTCGCCCCGACGAGCTCTGGGGCGACTTCGTGGACGCTCCGCGCGAAGAAGCCCTGTCCTAGCCGATCAGGGATGCGATTGGGGGAGTCGGAGGTTGTACGGCGGGCAGGAGCCAGACGGAAAGACCCTAGAAGAGCTTTTGGGCGTCGGGCGGGCCGGAGCTCGCCTCCAGCAGGCGGCGTGCCCGGCGACCGAGGTCGCCGAGATCCACGCGACCGGCTTCGGCCGCATCGGAGAGTCGCTCGGCAAGATCCAGGGCATCGCTCAGGATCGGCGCCACAGAGTCCGCCCGCACTCCCATCTCGGCCAGAATGGTGCGCTCGGTCCGGGAGGCCACGATCGGGTCGGGAATACCGTCCACCCAGACCCTTGTGCGCTGCCCTCCACCCCGCTCGTCGCCGCGAAGCGGCTCGAGCGCGTAGATCCGGTCAGCTCGAATGTACTTGCCGAAGCCGAGGAAGACCATGCGCGGAGCCGAGGCGGCCATCGCGGTAATTATCGCCGCTCCGGACCTGCAGCGCGCGGTGCGAAGGGAAGAAGGCCTTGTGGCTCTCTATGAGCCACAAGGCTGCTCGACCGGCGTTTCGTGGAGGATGTGGCCGTGGCGGACACGATCCACATGGCCGCAGCTGCTTTCGTGCTCGACGCGGAGCAGCGTGTTCTGCTCGTGAAGGCGAACTACGGGCTCCGCCGATGGGGGCCGCCAGGGGGTGCGGTCGATGCCGGGGAGACACCGGCGGACGCCGCGGTGCGCGAGGCGGCCGAGGAGACCGGCGGCACCTTCGCGGTCGCCGCACTTCTGGGCCTCTACCACTTCGTCTACGGGGCTCGCGACCGGGAACCGTGGCTTGGCTTCGCGTTCATCGGCTCGTTGAGCGGCGACCTGGCCGTCAGGGATCCGGCCGAGATCGCCGACATCGGCTGGTTTGCCCTCGACGGGCTGCCGGAGCCGCTGTCTAACTTCGCCAGGGTCGCCCTACCCGACACGTTCGCCGCGGGGCGCGGCCTCGTGCGCCGCGTGGATCTCTAGCGGTCGGCCGCGATCGCGCTCGCCAGCGCGGCCGCCACGCGTTCCTGATCCTCGGGATCGAGTTGGGGGAAGAACGGAAGCGCCAGCGTCCGCCGGCTCGCATCCTCGGAGACCGGAAACATCCCTTCGCTAAAGCCGTAGCGCTCGCGCATGTAGGCCTGGAGATGGATGGACGGCAGGTACGGACGGGTCTGGATTCCCTGGGCCTCGAGCTCGGCGATGACACGCGCGCGATCCGTGCCGGCGGAAAGCTTCACGACGTAGACGAACCAGGACCTCCGATGGTCGGCGTCGTCGCTCGCGGGAAGCTCCAGGCCGTCGATGCCCTCCAGGAGCTCCGCGTAGCGGGCGGCGACGCCGCTCCGCAGCCCGAGCAGAAGATCCAGCTTCTCGAGTTGTGCGATGCCGAGGGCGGCGGACAGGTCGTCGATGCGGTAGTTCCAGCCGAGCCGCGAGTGATCCAGCCACCCGTCCGTGTCGGCCCGGCCGTGATTGCGAAGGCTTTTCAAGAGCTCCCACTCATCCTGCGAGCCCGTCGCCACGACGCCGCCTTCGCCCGTAGTCATTTGCTTGTTGGGATAGAAGGCGAAGACGGCGAGGTTGCCGTGCGAGCCGACCGGCCTGCCCCGGTACTCCGCGCCAAGAGCCTGACACGCATCCTGTACGAGAGCGAGGCCGTGCCGGTCTGCGACGGTTCGAAGCTCGTCGAGCTCGCACGGATAGCCGTAGATGTCCACCGCAACGATCGCCCTCGTGCGTTCGGTAACCGCGGCGTTCACCGCCTCGGGGTCCAGATTGAGCGTCCGGGGATCGATGTCGGAGAAGACAGGCGTCGCGCCCTCGTAGATAGCGCAGTTGGCAGAGGCCACGAATGAGTAGGGCGACGTGATCACCTCGTCCCCCGGGCCGACCCCGGAAAGCCGTACGGCGAGATGCAGGCCGGCCGTCCCGCTCGAGACTGCAGCGGCGAATGGGACACCGAGGCGCCCGGCGAACGACTCCTCGAACCGGTCGATGGCAGGCCCCAGCGACAGGCGCCCCGAGCGGAGCACCTCGAGTACAAGCTCCTCCTCGCGCCCGTCGAGGTACGGCTTGGACAGGGGAACCACGCCTTTCCGCTGCGCGGAAAGGTTACGAGTGGCCGGCACGGCGACGCGCGCTAGGCGCCCGCTGGGGCGCGTGTCGCGTAGTCGAGCCAGTGCGACCAGCGCTCGCTTCCACCCCTGACGGTGTCCAGATACGCCTTCTGAATCTCGAGGGTGACCGGGCCGGGCGGGCCGATTGTCTGATCGTCGATCTCACGGATCGGCGTCACCTCGGCAGCCGTGCCCGTCATGAAGACTTCGTCCGCCAGAGCGAGGTCCGAGCGAATCAGGTTCGCCTCGACGACCGGATGGCCGAGATCCTGCGCGATCTGGATGACCGTGTCGCGCGTGATTCCGGGCAGGATCGAGGTCGAGAGCGGCGGTGTGGTGATCTGCCCGTCCTTGACGACGAAGACATTCTCGCCGGAGCCGTCGGCCACGAAGCCGTCGTCGGTGAGCAGGACCGCCTCGTCGTAGCCGGCACGGTTGGCTTCGGCCACCGCCAGCATCGAGTTCACGTAGATGCCGGTTGCCTTCGCCGCGTGCGGAAAAGTGTTCGGGCCGACGCGCTTCCAGGACGAGACCTTGACCCGGATGCCGTTTCGAAGGCCGTCATCGCCGAGGTAGGCGCCCCACGGCCAGCTCATGATCACCACATCGACGGGGTTTCCGGCCGTGGAGACTCCGAGCTCCCCGTACCCGTAGAAAGCGATCGGACGCAGATAGCACTCGGGCAGTCCGTTGACACCGATCAGCTCGTGCGACGCCGCTCGCAACTCCTCCACGCTGAACGGAAGGTCCATGTAGAGCAGGCGCGCCGAGTCCTGCAGGCGGTGCAGATGATCCGTGAGGCGGAAGACGGCCGGGCCTTTCGGAGTCTCGTAGCAGCGGATGCCCTCGAAGATCCCGGTCCCGTAGTGCAGCCCGTGGGTGCCCACGTGGATCCGGGCATCCGCCCAGTCCACGAACTCGCCGTTCATCCAGATCTTCTCGGTCTCACGCATAGCGACTCTCCTTCTTCGGCACTGCCATGTTATGCGGCTTCGGCGACAGCGTCCATCGTCTTGGCCCGGGTCAGCCGAACCAGATCGGACGGGCCGAGCGCAGCCATGTGGTGTGCGGAACCGGCTCCCACCCAGACGACCTCGTGCTCGAGCAGCCGCCGCTCGATGAGGACGCGCTCCACGCCGGGAAGCGGGAACGGCGCGACTGCCCCCGGCGGGAATCCTGTCACCCGCTCGACCTGCTCGGCGGTCGCGACCCTCGCACGCGAACAGCCGAGGGCCCGCGCGACTTTCCGCGAGTCGGCCCGCCTGTTGCCCGGCACCAGCACGACCACCGCTCGGCCGTCACAGTCGAACACGAGCGATTTCACGATCTGCTCGAGCGCGCAGCCCACAGCGCGCGCGGCAGCCTCTGCCGTGGGCGTGCCTTCGTCGAACTGCTCCAGGCGAGCATTCACACCGGCCGCCCGCAGGTACGAGGCGACCCGCTCGACTGCCTCAGGCCACGAACCCGCCACGGGCTGAAGCGTACCGCCGCCGACAGGGGCCCTGGCTATCATCGTTAGCGTGCAACCATGAGCTTTCCGGGTCTCACCTCCGGCCGCGTGCTAGTGATCGCGCTTTCGCTCCTCCTCACCGGCGCGGCCTCCGCCAGCACGATCGTGCTCGTGCAACGTTCCGACGACTCCAGCCCGAAGGCCAAGGGGATTCACGGCAAGGGCCCGCTACAGGCCCACCCGATCGCCGGCAACTTCAAGGCGGATGACACGGAGCTCGCGGGCTGTCGGGATCAGACCTGCTACGAGCAGGCTTTCGGGAACATCGCCTACGAGGACGGCCCCAAGAGAGCGCTCGCGCTCTTCGACCAGAAGATCATCTCCGACCGCCCGATCGAGGCCGGCTGCCATCGGATCGTGCACGCGATCGGGTCGGCTTCCCTCGCCCGGTACGACGGAAACGTGGCGCAGGCCTTTGCCGAGGGCTCCTCGAGCTGCTGGTCCGGCTACTACCACGGCATCCTGGAACGCGCCTTTTACGGCGTCACATCGAAGGATCGACTCGGAACCGTTGCGCGGGGCCTGTGCGACGACGGCGAGATCCGCAAGACGGCCTGGCTCGCCTACCAGTGTGTTCACGGCCTCGGGCACGGGCTGATGATCCACACGGGCTTGAACCTGCCGTTCTCGCTCCAGATCTGCGACAAGCTGGCCACGGGCTGGGATCAGAGCTCCTGCACCGGCGGTGTCTTCATGGAGAACATCACACCGTCGGCGGGGACGCGGTCGCCCTGGCTCAAGACCAACGACCTCGTGTACCCGTGCAACTCGGTCAAGGAAAGGCACAAGCAGTACTGCTATCTCATGGTCACGTCCCGGATCCTCCAGGCGAACGGCTACGACTGGCAAGACGCCGCAAAAACTTGCTCCCGTGTCGAGCGGGGCTGGCTGTCCACCTGCTTCCAGTCCTACGGGCGCGATGCTTCGGGGTTCACCCGCCAGAACCCGCCAAGGATCCTGAAGCTGTGCCGGACAGCGGGCCGCGGCTTCTCCGATTGCCTGTTCGGCGCGGCGCGTGACATGACGTCGAACTACGCAGGTGGTGAGCAGGCGGCCGGGCTGTGCGATCGAGCGCCCAAAGGACTGAAATCACGCTGCTTCTTCGGCATCGGAACGATTCTCGGCGGCCTGGCGCCGACCTCCCAGGGCAGACGGGCGGCGTGCACCGGCATCACCAAGCGCTACGTCCGGCCCTGCCTGCGCGGCTCCGGCGAGCCCGCGTAGCCGCGGTCAGACTCACGCCTCCCAGTCGGCCGACAGAGAAGGAACCGGCCACGAGGGATCCGGCTGCCAGTTCTCCCATCCGGTCGGAAACGGCCACTCGGCGATGACGCGCTCGCCCTCGGCTCGGAACGACGCCGCCTGCTCAGCGGTGAAAAAGCCCACTTCCACCGCAACGGCGAGCTCGTCCTCATCCTTCCAGCGCCAGGAGCCATCGCTCTCCACCCAGAGGTCGAGCGTGTGGTCTTCCGTATCGAAGCCTGAGCGAGATGGCCGCCAAGGATCCTCCAGGTTCACGTACCAGCCGGCGAAGCTCCCGTCCCGCCAGAACAGCCAGATCGAGTGCCCACGCCCCGGACGGCCGATGATGA
>JACCTQ010000136.1 GCA_013812265.1 Actinomycetota bacterium | reverse complement strand
GCGAGCTGGAAGCCTTCCAGGCTCGACCACAGCCGGATGTACGCGGAGGGTGCGTACTGGGTCTGCACTCCGGCCACCTGCTCGAGCGCGCGCCCGAGCGGCAGGCGCGAGCGCCGGAGCAAGAGCTGGCGCGCCAGAAGCGCTCGGTTCAGCTCTCGTTGCAAGAGCATCCGGGTCATGTCGCGGAACCCGCTCGAACCGCGTGCGCTGTGGCTTCAGGGGCGACGAAGCGAACGAGCCGTGCGCCCTCGTCCTCGAGCTCTCGCCGGGTATCGGACGAAAGCGGCTCGAACGGCTCCAGAACGATCGCAGCCTTGCTACTCGTCTGCTCGACGCGCCACAGGCCGGCGACGAAGCCGTCGACCAGGAAGGAGGGAAGGACGTCGCCGTTCGGCCGGATGACCGTCTTGCGCAGGTGCTCCGGCAGGATGCGAGCCCGCTCGGGCGGCGCGTAGGCGAGCAGGGCGCTGTCCCATTGCGGCAAGAAGCGCACCGGGCTGGGTGTGTCGGCCGGCGGCAGGGGGCGGCGCGCCAGGTCGAACAACCGGCGGCCCGTCTCGTCGTGGAACATGCGGAGCTCCGGTTGAAGGCCTTCGAGCGCCGGCCGGAGCAGCGCGACGGGAAGGCCGCTCCACGACGTGAGGTCAGCCTGCGACGCAGGCCCGAAAGCCGTCAGGTAGCGGCAGACAAGGCGCCGGGCCGCCCCTTCGTCGCGGGCGGGCTGTTGCCCGAACCAGGCACGCGCCGCGACGAAACTCGTTCGGCCTGGAGTCGCACGCCAATGGGCCGAGGCGGGGGCGTGCACGAGACCGGCGGTCGCCTGGAGTGCATGCCAGATCGTCCACGGTCGCGCGTCGTCCGAGCGCAGCGGACCCTCGCCGACGAGTCTCAGGAGCTCCGGGCGCGACTGCGGACGCTGGGCCGCGGCTGCTCCCACGATCTGGGCCGTCTCCTCGACGTGCGACGCGGAGATACCGACGCTCGCCAGCCGTGCGCGGAGAGCCGCTTTGTGGGCATCGTGCATGAGTCCGCCGAACCCTAGATAGTCGGCCGAGCTCACAATGTGGAGTGTCGCGCGCATGAGGGTCGCCTTGACCACCTCGCGCCGCTCGAGCGCCCGCACGAGCTGCCCTTGGTCAAAGTCCCGAAGTCGCGACCACAGCGCCACGTACGGTGACGACGGCCACTGCGCCTGCAGGGCACCGATCCGCTCGATCGCCTCCCGGGCGGGGAGTTTCCTTCGCTCGAGCAAGAGTTGGCGAGCGAGGAGGGCGCGGTTCAACTCGCGCAACGTGAGAACGCGGTCGCTCAGGGCCGCACCGCCGCCTTCAGCAGATCGCGCGGCGGCTCGGCGAGGAGCTGCGCCACGCCGTCGAGGCCGACCTCGTGGGTGACCAGGCGCTCCCAGGGATAGGCGCGGCTCGCGAGGAAGGCAAGTGCAGCGCGCACGTCGCGAGGGGTGTGGTGGAAAGCGCCGCGCAGGGTCAGCTCCTCGTAGTGCAGGCGATACGTGTCGACCGCGAGCTCGCGCCCGCCGAAGAAGAGAACGGTTCCGCCTGGACGCACGAGCTCGATCGCGTCCCGCCAGGCCTCGGCCGTTCCGGCCGCCTCGATGACGATGTCGGCACGGTCCCCGTCACCCGGTTGGGCTCCGAACAGCGGGGCGAGCTCGCGGCGCTCCGCGCGCCCGCCGACCGCGACGGGACGCCCGCCGGCGTCCTTGACGGACGCGCAGAGCATCAGCCCGATCGGGCCTAGGCCGAGGATGGCCACCGTGTCGCCGGGGCCAACGCCGGCGCGCTCGACGCCGTGCAGGCAGCACGCGAGCGGCTCCACCATCGCGGCCACGGTGGAGGGGAGGCGGTCGGGCACGGGGTGGAGGTTCACGCGCGCGATGCGCTCCGGCACGAGCAGAAACTCGGCGTAGGCCCCGTTCAGGAGCGGTAAGAGGTTCTCGCACAGGGTCTCCTGCCCGCGCCTGCAGGCCCCGCAGCGTCCGCAGGGCGCCGAGTTCGCGGCCACGACACGGCGTCCAGTGGCGACGTCGACGCCGCAGAACTCGTGTCCAAACAGGCTGGGCGGGTCGCCGAGCAGCACCGGGTGGCCGCGGCGGAAAGCCTTTGCATCCGTGCCGTCCGTGAGCGCGACCTCCACCTGGACGAGCACATCGCCGGGGCGCGGGTCGGGGCGCGGAACCTCGTCCAGGCGGACATCGCCGGGGCCGTAGAAGCGCAGCGCCTTCACGGGGTGAAGACGATCTTGAGCGCCTTGCGGGACCGGTAGAGCTCGAGCCCCTCGCTGAAGCGCTCGAGCGGGAGCACCGTCGGCTCCGGAAGCTTCAGCTCGGTGAGGAGCGCGATCGCCTGCTCCATGTGCCGGGGCGTCGCCGAGCGCGCTCCTACGATCTGAAGCTCGTTGCGGTAGACGGCGTCAAGGTCGAGCGGGGCCGCCGGCGCGAAGACCAGGAGCGTGCCGCCCGGCTGGAGTGCGCCCAGTGCGTCGTCCCCTCCCGCTGGCGCGCACAGCACGGCTGCGTCCACGGGGCCGTCGGTGTCGCGACCGCCGCGGCCGGGCTCGGTGTCGCGTACGAACACCTCGTCCCCGCGCCTGCGCAGGACGGCCGCGAAGAGCCGCCCGATGAAGCCGTGCCCGACGACGAGCACGCGACCCTGGGGGACGCGCTCCGCGGCGCGA
Organism: Actinomycetota bacterium; assembly: GCA_013812265.1. GTDB lineage: Bacteria > Actinomycetota > Thermoleophilia > Gaiellales > Gaiellaceae > JACCTQ01. Next base: position 239 of record JACCTQ010000136.1, on the reverse strand, counting down.
AGCACGCACGCGAGCGGCTCCGCGTAGGTCGCTCTGGCGTCGCCTACGCCGTCCGGCAGAGCGATGAAGTCCGCGGCAACCGCGACCTCGGCGAACCCGCCGGGCGTGATCGTGGCCCTTCGGAACTCGTCGCACGTCGACTCGTGCCCGGCCAGGCAGCGAGCACACTCCCCGCACGGAAGGTGATGAATGAGCGCGACGCGGCGGCCGTCAGTCGTCTCGGCAGCCACTTCGTGGCC
>JACCTQ010000131.1 GCA_013812265.1 Actinomycetota bacterium | reverse complement strand
ACATGCCGATCGCGTTGAAGGGTCGGCGCACGCCCTGGCCGTCGGCCACGTCGACCGCCCAGGCCACCCGTACCGTCGTGCCAGGTGCCGCGGAGAGAGGGAGCTTCGCAGTCAGACGCGCGCGAGCACCCTCCTTCGCCGGCGTCAGACTCGCGATGGCGAGGGCGGCGGCAGCGACAACCACGATTGCGAGCACAGCCCGTCTCACGGCTCGATTCTAGCCGTATGGCGTGGGGTCAGACGAAACCGCGGCGCTCTGTCGACACACGCACGAGCAGGTCGGTGAGCGCGAGCAGCTCTTCGAGCGGGATGTCACCCGAGCTGATGTCGATGCGTGTTCCCTCACGCTCGAGCCGGATGAAGGTCGGCACCCCCTGACCCGCCTCGTCGGGCTCGAAGATCTGCAGCTCCTCGCCGCCCCGCTCGAGCGCCCGCCAGCGCTTGCCGAAGTGATCCGGTGCTGGATCCGCGCTTGCGGTTTGGTGCAGCTGCAGAGTCGACGACGCGTCCTCTCGCGAGAGCAGGATGACCACGGTGGCCGGTACTCGCGTCCTCAACGCTCAGCCGCTCCGAAAGGTGTCGACCAGGTGAGCGAATCTCCTCGCCCGGCGGGGGCGCGAACGTGTCCGGAGGGAAGGTCTCGTCGAAGGCGACCTCGAGCATCTCCACGATCTCCAAGTCTCTTCCTTCGATCCTCGTCGCCGTGCGCAGCAGGATGCCGCGCTCCGCGTCCACCAGCAGCTCGTGCTCGTCGGCACCGAAAGGAAGGCCCGGCGGTGGCCAGAGGTGCTCTTGCTTACGCGGACGCGCGAGCACCCGCAGCGCCTCGCGGCCCGCGCACGTCGTCCGTCCCAGAACGGTGAAGTCTGCCCCGGCCAGCAATCGCGAGGGGTCGAGCAGGTGTTCCGTTTCCTGGCCGACCCCACTCCCCACCTCTGGATCGTCCACGTTCGACATGGCGCCGTACTCGGGGCTGTAGACCCACCAGAGCTCTCCGTCCTTGATCGCGAGCTCGGGCCCGACGAGGACGCCTCGCGTCGATTCCCTCTCCTCGCGAATGCGAGAGCGGCCTTCGAGCCATAGGCGCAGAATGCTCTCGCTCACCTTGGAGCGGAGCTCGTCCTCGGCTTCATCGGCCCCGACCGCCACGAATGCGTACCCGGTCGCCCCGCTTTCTTTCACCTCGCGCTCGAACGCACGATGGGATCGCGCCAGGTGGCGCCACTCGCGGATAGTGGCCCGCAGCGTCTCGACGCGACCATGGGCGCCGTGCATCAGCTCGAGGACATCACCGAGCTCGCTCACGGGACGCGAACACTACTCGGCCCTCGCTGGGATGGGACCTCGTGCAGCGGGATGCACGTACCTCGGACGTGGGCTTCCGGGCGCGAGTGTCGAGCTGTGTCGTGGTCGTGTTCTTCGGCACCGTCAGCGCCGTTGACACGTCGTCCGCTGATCAGAGCTCTCAAAGATCCAACCACGTGGGCGCACAGACTTCGTGGGTTCGTGCGAACCGAACTCAGGCCGCGCTCAACATTCGCGGCACCGCCACGATGAACGCAGTTGTCGCGGTCGGGACGTCGTTCGTCGCAGTCGGGGAGGCGGGTAGTGAGGCTGGAGCATGGACATCCGTCGACGGACTCACTTGGCGCCGAGCGACCGTGGCACCGTCCCGGTTCCCCGCCTCCCAGCGCCAAGTGATAACAGACCTGGTGGTAGGCAGCGCCGGCCTGGTCGCTGTTGGGTTCGAGGCCCTTCGCGACGACGGTACGCTGGCAGCCGCTTGGACTTCGGACGACGGCGCGCGCTGGCAGCGCGTACCCGACGCTGTCGCAGGAGGAAACGCACAGCGCTACGAGGCGATGACAGGCGTCGCCGCGGGAGAACTCGGCTTCGCCGCGGCGGGATGGAGCCATCCCGGCCAACCGGACGCCGAGCCGCGAGCGGCGTTCTGGACATCGCGCGACGGAGCGAGCTGGAGGCGCGTGCCGGATAAAGATTCGACGTTGGGCGCAGGCGGGTGGGTAGGCGATCTGGCGGCTGGGAGAACGGGCTTTGTCGCAACGTCGTCTGATCATCGAGCCGAAGACGGGGAACGTACTAGCGGAAGAGACGGTGCTCGTGAAGCGCGTCGACTGGATCGACGGCAAGCCCGGCGATGTCACCGGCTCGATCACGATCCTCGAGCAGGGTTGGGTCGACTCAATCGACCAGCGACCGCCCGCTCGTGCGTCTGACTGAAACAGTTACGGTGCCACCTGGCATTTAGAAGGAGCGGGCTATCCGGCTTACGCCCCTTGCCTTTCTGGGTGCTCAGGGCCGGCCGCCGACGATCGCTGTGACGGGGACGGGGTCGAGCTGGATCGCCTGCTCGAGCAGCCTGTAGAAAAGGAGGCCGCGGCGCTGCGAGTTGCGGCGGTTGAAGCGGAAGGTGAAC
>JACCTQ010000229.1 GCA_013812265.1 Actinomycetota bacterium | reverse complement strand
ACGAGCGCGTCGGGCTCGAGCTGTCGCTCGGCACCCAGGCCTCGGATCGCATGGTCGGCGAGCCCACGACCTACACGCGGGCGTGGTTCGACGCGTGGCCCGGCGCCGCCGACGCGACGCCCCTGCTCGCGCGGGCCCGTGCCGTCAAGACCGCACAGGAGCTCGAGCGCATGCGTCTCGCGAACGACATCGCCGCGGCGGCGATGGAGCAGGTCCGCGCTGAGCTCCGCCCGGGCATGAAGGAGAGCGAGGCGGCCGCCCTGTGGAACGCCTTCGTCCACGGCGAGGGCACCGGCTGGCAGGGGAAGGTGGAGCTCGCGCACGGCTTCTCGCTCGTCTGGTCGGGTAAGGGGATTCGCACGTTCACCGCGACGGGAGCCCGGCTCGTCCAGGAGAACGAACCGACACTCTTCGAGATCTGGGTCTGCGCCGACGGGTACTGGTGCGACCACACGAAGAACCTCTGTCCGGGGCGGCTCGCCTCGGACTACGAGCGCCTCTGTGAGAGCCTGCTGGGGGTGTACGAACGGGCGATCGAGCACTGCCGGCCGGGCGCGAGCCTGGCCGGGCTCGACCTGCTGATCCGCGACGGGATCGCGGAGCTCGGATACCCGGGTCAGCCGTCCCATCCCGTCGCGCACGGCGTCGGGGCGCGGGCGCACGAGCCGCCGTACGCGCACCAGTCCGGCGCGGGCACGATCGAGGAGGGCATGGTGCTGGCGATCGAGCCGGGCGCGTACTGGGCCGGCGGCGGCGGCCTGCGGGTGGAGGACAACTTCCTCATCACCGCGGGCGGCGCCGAGAAGCTCTCGTCCTTTCCGGACGGAGTGGTGCAGTGATCTGGACCGGTGCCCTCAACCGGCCCTACGCGCTGCAGGCGGAGGTCGGCTTCTACGACACGACGCTGAGGGACGGGGAACAGACGGTCGGGGTCGTCCTGATGCCCGAAAAGAAGCTCGAGATCGCCCGCGCCCTCTCCGAGGCGGGCGTGGAACGGATCGAAGCGGGGTTCCCGCGCGTGTCGGTCGACGACTGGGAGGCGGTCGAGCTGATCTCCGGCGCCGGGCTCGCCGCCCAGATCTGGGGCTTCTCGCGGGCGGTCCGGGCCGACGTCGAGGCCCTGGTCGAGCTCGGGGTCCCGGCCAGCGTCATCGAGTCGCCGATCTCGGAGCTCAAGCTGCGCGCACTCGGCGTCTCCCGGGAGGAGATGCTCAAGCGGATCCGCGCAGCGGTCTCGTACGCCGTCGAGAACGGCATCCTCGTCGCGTACTTCGGCGTCGACTCCACTCGCGCGGAGCCCGACTTCTACGACGCCGCCTATGCCACCGCCGTCGAGGCCGGGGCAGCGGAGGTGGTCGTGGTCGACACGATCGGGGTGGCCGGCCCGGAGGCGGTGGCCGAGCTCGTGGGGAGGACGCGCGAGCGGCTCGGGCCTGAGGTCCCGATCCATTTCCACGGCCACAACGACTTCGGCCTGGCGACGGCCAACGCCGTCGCCGCGGTCCGCGCCGGCGCGCGCTGGATCCACACAACCGTCAACGGAATGGGTGAGCGCGCCGGCAACGCGAACCTCGGCGAGGTCGCGCTCGCGCTGCGCGCCGTGTACGAGGTCGAGACGGCTCTCGACCTCGGGCGGGTGCGCTCGCTCGCCGGCCAGGTGCGCGAGCTGTCGGGCTACGCGCTCGAGCCGTGGAAGCCGCTTGTCGGGGAGAATCTGTTCCGGCGCGAGAGCGGGGCGGTCGCGAGCCAGTTCCACGACCCGGAGGCAATCGAGCCGTACTCCTCGGAGCTGGTCGCCGCCGAGCGCGGGATCGTGCTCGGCAAGAAGAGCGGCATGGACTCGATCCGCATCAAGTCCGAGGAGCTCGGGCTCGACGTGCCCGAGGAGGCCCGTCCGGCGCTGCTCGAGGCGGTCAAGAAGCTCGGAACCGAGAAGCGGGGACTGGTCACGGACGAGGAGTTCCGGCGGCTGGTCTCCGACGGAGGAACACGATGATGCTCCGTCCTCGGGCGATCGCGCGCCACGGAGCGGAGGTGCTACCACGCGTGTCTGCGTAGTCGGCGGAGGCGTCATCGGCAGCCTCTACGCGGCGCATCTCGCGCGGGTGACGGACGTCTCGGTCCTCTGCCGCCGCGAGGAGCACGCCTCTGCGCTGAACGAGCGCGGCCTCCGCGTCTCGGGCCGGCACGACTTCACGGCGACGGTGCGGGCGGCGACAGCCGTCAGCGAGCTCCCGGAGGCGGAGCTCGCGATCATCGCGACGAAGACGACCGAGCTCGACGCGGCCGCCTCCCGCCTCGCCGGTCACTGGCCCAGGGCAGCCGTCATGACCGTTCAGAACGGCCTCGGCGCCGAGGACGCCGTCCGCCGCCGTGGCGACTGGAGGCTGGTCTCCGCCGTCACATTCATGAGCGGGACGCGCCACGCGGACACGCACGTCGAGTACATCCTCGACACCGAGACCTGGCTCGGGCCCTTCGGCGAGACCCCCTACGCCCTGGTCGAGGAGATCGCGGCGCTCATCGTCGAGTCGGGCCTCGAGGCGAGGGCGTTCGAGGATCTTCGGCCGGCCCAGTGGTCGAAGCTGATCTTCAACTCGACCGTGAACTCGATCGCCGCGCTCACCGGCCTGCCGCATGACCCGCTGTTCGCTGAGGAGGACCAGATCGAGCATCTCGGCCACCTCGTCCGCGACCTCATGGACGAGGGCAAACGGGTGGCCGAGGCCGCCGGCATCGAGCTCCACGGGGATCCGTGGGAGATGAACGTGCTCGCGACGAAGCGCGGGAGCCGGCACTACCCGTCGATGCTCGAGGACGTCCAGGCCCGTAGGCCGACGGAGATCGACCAGATCACGGGCGCGCTCGTCCACGAGGCTGCGCGACTCGGAGTCGAGGTTCCGCTCCAGACCGCGATGTACCGCCTCGTCAAAGCGCGCGAAGCGTCGTGGACATCCGCTTGACCCGGATTGCTCGGTGAGGGTCTGCGTCGTCGGATGCGGCGCGGTCGGCGCGCTGTTCGCGGCCAACCTCGCGCAGCTCGACGACGTCGAGGTCTGGGCCTACGACGTCTGGAGGGAGCACGTGGACGCGATCAACAGCAACGGCCTGACGCTCACCGGTGCTGGCGAGGTCGTCGGGCGCCTGCGCGCGACTGCAGACCCTGCGGAGATTCAGCCGTGCGAATTCGGGATCGTGGCGACGAAGAGCATGCACACGGGAGGCGCCGTCGCCGAGGTGGCGCACGCCTTCCGCGAGGGAAGCGTCTGCTCCGTTCAGAACGGCGTCGGCAACGAGGAGGCAATCGCCGAGCACGTCGAGCGGGTCATCCGCGGGACGACCTTCCCAGCCGGGAAGGTCGTCGCTCCGGGCCGCGTCCAGTGGGACGTCAAGGGCGACACGACGATCGGCCCCTTCGAGCCACGGCCGGCCCCGATGTCCGAGATCGAGCGCCTGGCCGGAGCGTGCACCCGAGCCGGGATGCCGACCAAGGCGGTGGCGGACGCCCGGGGGCCTCAGTGGCGGAAGCTGATCTTCAACGCCGCGACGAACCCGATCGGAGCCTTGACCGGCCTCACGCACGGCCGTGTCTGCGAGGATCCGGCCTTGCGGGCGCTCGTCACCGCGCTCGTCGAGGAGGGCAAGGCCGTGGCCTCAGCGCAGGGGATTCAGCTCGACGAAGATCCCGAAGCGCTGATCGACTATGCAGCGAAGCCTGACGTGGCCTACGACCACAAAGCGAGCATGCTCCAGGACGTCGAGGCGAGACGACAGACCGAGATCGACTTTCTCAATGGCGGGGTCGCCCGCTTCGGCCGCGCTCACGGCGTCACGACGCCGCTGAACGACGCCGTGACCGTGCTGATCAAGGGGGTCGAGCACTCGTGGGCTTAAGAGCCCCTAACACGATGAAGCCGGGTGCCGCCGAGGCACGCTGGGCGGCGCGATGCGGCGTCCTCAGTCGCGCCCATATGTCTCATATGGGCGCTCCCTGCGTCCTTGCCTCACGCCACCCATCGCACCTCGTCGACGAGGCGTCATCGTGTTAGAGGCTCTGAGCCGGTCCGAGGTCGAGCGCAGATACTCGCGCGTCCGCGAGGCGCTCGGGCGCGACGGCCTCGACGCCGCACTCGTCTGCGGGACCGAGTACACCGGCTTCGAGGGGCAGGTCACCTACCTCTCCGGCTTCCAGATCGTCCACCGCTACGCCTACGTGCTCCTGCCCGTGGACGGCGAGCCGACGATCGTCTTCCCGGCCGAGGCGCGCTACGTCGGAGAGCACAGTACGAGCTGGATCGACGATCAGGTGTTCGCCGACCACCCCGGCGCGTGGCTCGGCGACCGGCTGCGCGGCCGGCGCGTCGGCGTCTACGGCCTCGACTACGTGATGACGGTGCGGGACTTCGCGGCGCTGCGCGAGGCGGTCGAGCTCGTGCCCTGGGATCTCGAGTTCGACCACGCCCGCGCCGTCAAGAGCGACGAGGAGCTGGCCTCGGTGCGCGAGAGCGTCCGGATCAACACGGAGGGGTTCCACGCCTTTCGCGACGCCTACGAGCCCGGGCGCTCCGCCGCCCGAGTGCTCGCTCCCGCCGAGCGCCTCTTCGTCGACCAGGGCTGCGGGCGGCTGACGATGAACATGGTGCTCGTCGGAGCCGAGTTCGCCCTCGCGCGCGACGACATCGTCCTCGGCGATTTCTGCATACCGTCGCTCGAGATCGCGGGCCCGGGAGGTCACTGGGTCGAGGTCTCACGCGCGCTCGGTGCCCCCAGCGCGGAGGTCTCGCGGATGCTCGAGGCGTACGAGGAGTACTTCGAGGCGGCCAGGACCGGGCTACGGCCGGGTGCAACGGCGCACGACGTCCACCGCGCCGTGTCGAAGGGCTTCCTCGGCCGGGGGTACCACCTCGGTCACGTGACGGGACACTCGATCGGGATGACGATGATCGAGTTCCCGAAGATCGGCGAAGGGGTCGAGACCGAGCTCGAGCCGAACATGGTCTTCTCGATGCACCCGCACGCCATCTCGGCGGACGGACGCGAGTGCCTCTACATGCAGGACACGTGGCTGGTGACGGCGGACGGCGGCGAGCCGCTCGCCGGCCTCGAGATGAAGATTTTCTAGGAGCAGCTTGCAAAGCTCGAGCCCGGCGACTCCTTACTGGAGATCGGCTGCGCGACCGGCACAGCGACGCGCCCTCTGCTGGACACGTTCTCAGGCCACATCGCGATGGAAGCGGTGAAGCGCGAGCTTCTCTACCGCGAGATTCGGGCAGGATCGGTCGCCGCTCCGATCAGCGGGTAGACGGCATTGGTACTCGATTCTTCACCTGGCGCGGCGCATAGGGTAGGAGCGGTCCGTCCTTTGGCGGTTCGCAGCGACCGAGCGCGTTCAGTGCCAAGCGATCCCGGATCCGGCGTCACCTCGGTGCTACGTTCAGCCAATGAATGGCGAGATCGACCTCGGGGGCGGCAGAGTCACGGAGGGTGTGGTTCGCTCCGGCGATACCGTCCGCCGGTCGGCGGGAGCGTGGACACCGACGGTGCACGCGTACCTCCAGCACCTCGAACGGCGCGGGTTCGACGGTGCGCCGCGCGTTCTCGGGGTGGACGCGGAGGGACGCGAGATCCTGACGTTCATCGAGGGGGAGGTCCCAAGTTCGAGTTCGTGGGAGCGGGGGCATGCGACGCGACTCCCGGAGCTGGCGCTCAGCGATGACGCTTTGATAGCGGTGGCGCGTCTGATTCGAACGCTGCACGAGGCCGCCGCCGACTTCAGGCCGCGCGACCCCGTCTGGCGTGAGCACGCCTACCCGCTTGTTGCTCGGGAAGTCGTTTGCCACGGCGATCTAGGCCCCCACAACACGGTCTACCGCCACGGCGCGCCAGTTGCGTTCATCGACTGGGACGGCGCCCGGCCGAACGAGCCTCCTCTCGAATTCGGACACGCAGCCTGGTGGTACGTGCCGCTCGCAGCCGATGAGTACTGCGCGGAGATGGGGTTCGCCAACCCGCCCGACCGTGGCAAGCGGCTGCGTCTGTTCGCTGGCGCGTACGGCGTCGACCCGGCGGAGGCCATCGACCTGGTTCGCGAGGCAAAGCAGCGCGAGGCGGAGCGCCCGCGCTACTGGCCCGACATGACCGCTGCGGCCGCGGCCGAGTTCCTCGGACACATCGTGCTCGAGCTCGACTGGTTGGCGGCAAACGAGGTCGAGCTGCGGCACGCACTCACTCGATCTGCGTAGGAGGCCAGCACACGAAGCATGGGCGGTCGACGGTCGTGCGCCCGCCTGTCAGCCCCCGAGGGGGAAGTTCTCGCGGATGCGACAGCGGTCGGGCTCGTACTCCTCCATCAGCGTCACCTCACCGACTTCGCAGCGCACGGGAAGCAGTGGCTCGACTCGCTTCCTCGCCTGCTCCAGCGTGATCGCGTAGTCACCCTCCAGCCGGCCGAGAGTCGCGTGCGGGGCCGGGTCGTTTCCCGGACGTCCATAGGGTGGATACTCCGGGTAGAGCGCCCAGAGCGCGCGCATGGTCGCACGAAGCCCGTCGTCGGGCTCCGGCACCGCGTAGGCGACCACTCCCGGGAACTCCGCCACGCGAACAAGGTCGAACTCGAGCGGACGGCGGGTTGAGAAGAACGAGCGCAGCTGCTCCAGATCCGCCTCGGTCACGGCCTCGCGAGGAATCCAGGGATACAAGAGGGTGAGTGAGAGCGGAATCTGCTCGGGTACCCGCTCCGGATAGAGCTCCCGGTGCGCCTCCGCGAGGGCAGCATCGGCGTGTTCCAGGACCAGGGTGACGAAGGTTTCCAGAGGTCTGTCGGCGTGCTCCATGTCCGCAAGTTACAACGCGCGCACTCGCCTAGGCCGGCGTTCATCCGCAAGGACATGACCGCTCCGCTTAGAGTCGCGGTCGTGGAGGCGGGAAATGCGGTATTGCTGCGGAGCATCTATCGCGGGAACGTGCGCTGGTGCTGGCCGCATCACTACGTGGGAGAGTGGAACGGCCGGGTCGGGCTCTACTGCCAGCCCGGCAATCAGGGCAAGCTGATGAAGCGCGTCGCGGGCAAGGGCTACCTCGAGCAGTGGGTCAGTGGCGCTCCTGCCTTCGACTACGTGTGGGAGAGCAGGCACGTGCTGCGGTTCATGCGCGAGGGCGACGGGCACACTGTCGAGCTCTTTTGGGACGAGGAGTGGCGGTTCGTCGGCTGGTACGTGAACCTGCAGGCCCCGCTCGTCGTGCGCGGCGATCGCTTCGACACGACCGACTGGGCACTCGACATCGTCGTCGAGCCGGACGCCACGTGGCGGTGGAAGGACGAGGACGACTTCGCCCAGGCGCTCCGGCTCGGCGTGTTCGACGAGCAGGGTGCAGCGCAGATCCGAGCCGAGGGCGAGCGCGTCATCGCTGAACGACCGTGGCCGACGGGTTGGGAGGATTGGCGCCCGCCGAGGGAGTGGGCGGCCCTGCCGCTGCCCGTGGACTGGCATCTGGTCTAGG